>JAGLZV010000001.1 GCA_023131215.1 Candidatus Methanophagales archaeon
AGATTTTTAGATAGTGCCGGTTAGGGTATATATATAGTGGACGGATTGAAATATAGCCCGATTTGAGCAACATTGTTATGAACTGAATATTTTCTATTCCCTATTTTCTGGCCTTGTGTTAAATTCGAACCCGCTTCCTCTGCGACATGATTTCCATCTCTATCGCAAGCAGTTCCCGGTTCTGGTTCTGGTTCGTCTCGTGCTCATACTCATGCCCATTCCCATTCCAATGCCAATGATTTGGTTTTTTTATTTTTCCTGAAACAAACACCACACTTTCCGCTTTCTCCTTCTTCATTTTCCTTTCCTCTCCTTCTCCTTCCTCTCGCTCTAAGTACTGGTTCACAGCCGTTTGCAGTGCGTCTTCTGTTGTTATCATGCCTGAACGTTGCTTAAGCTTTTCTAATTGAGATTTCGGCAAAGGAACCTGTGCAAATACTACTTCTACTGTGCTGCCTGTACCTGTATATTCCTTCATGGCAATGTTGGTGTTCATTTTTTTTCCTTTTCTTCTTCACCCCCTAACTTTTTTTTCCAACCTGTAATAATCAATTAAAAAGGGGTATATATGAAACTATCGGTTTTTAGAGATTATAGCCACTTTTCCGTGCATAGTTTCGCATTTTAGCGTGTAACAGCTTTTTTTGAAATATATTATACGGTGTGGTGAAAGATAAGGGGATGTGGGTGAAAGAAATATTGTTTTTTGGATTTTTGTCGAAGGATTTTTCGTAATGGTCAACCACAGATTACACAGATTACACAGATTACACAGATTATCAGTTCGAGAAGTCAGAGGTGAGGTCAGAATTCTATTCCCTATTCCCTATCTGGTCTTTACTCGATTGCTTTTTATACTTAGGAACCAATAATAAAATAATAAATAGAAAGAGGTGTGAGAGAAAGAAGGAAGTGGAGGCGTGATTAATGTTAATGGAAAACAAGTACGATGCACTAATTAACGAATATTGCGCAGCATTAAGAGAGCACTTTGGCGATGGATTAATTTCAATTTGCGTTTTCGGATCAGTAGCGAGAGGAGAAGCGAAGGCAGATAGTGACATAGACATTTTGGTTGTTGCAGATGGTCTTCCACCGGATATAGGCTTGAGAATAAAAGGGACAAATTATATTCACGAAAATCTAAAAAAAGGCGAAGCGTATACCTCACTTCGTAAATCCTCTGTAAGTGGGTTAATCTCAGATATTTTTTTCACTCCTGAAGAGATAAAGAGACATCCTCCAATTCTACTGGATATTATAGATGATGGTGTTATTCTTTACGATAAAAATTCGTTCCTTTCAAACGCTTTGAAAACATTAAAAGAAAAATTAGAAATGCAAAAAGCTAAGCGGGTTATTACAAAAAAAGGTCATTTCTGGCTACTAAAGCCTGATATGAAAACAGGAGAGATTGTAGAGATATGAAAACCGATGAAATGGTGGAAGATTATTTGTTCAGAGCAAAGTGGTGTTTAAAAGAGGCTGAGATAGTAAATCAGTGTGCGAAATACCTGGAGGAAACAATGTGAAGATGCCTATGGACTACACAAATTATAAGAT
>JAGLZV010000010.1 GCA_023131215.1 Candidatus Methanophagales archaeon
TATTAATTAGGACACTACCCAATTTTTTGGAGTTGTTCAGGTGTAGGAACACTTTTTTCTAAGAAATATTCCAAATCAGGGTAAAATTTAAATGTACTTCAGAGTTATTTTGTTTGTATGCAAGATGAAAAAGAGGGTTCTACTTTGTCTGTAAAAACCATCAAGGAGAAAGTGCGTGATTGGGAATCCAGACATTTGTTGGCCGCACGGTTTCTTGAGTACTCCCTTTTTGTAGTGTTATTCAGTTTCGCTGCAGGTCTCGCATTCACTTTTTTCGATCTTTTTCATACCGATGTCGATAGTGCCCGCTACATGCTTAGCGCGCTGGTTCAGAGTCAAGCGGCAATAATTGCCATCGTTATATCATTGACCTTGATTGCAGTTCAACTCACTGCTTCGGCATATTCGCCACGAGTAATTCGCATTTTTCTAAAGAATCCTGATATGTGGCTCCTTTTGGCTTTTTATGGGGTGTCAATATCCTATGGACTCTTGGTTTTAAAGATGATACGAGGTGAAGATTTGAGAAATATCCTCCTTTTTGGATATCCTCTTGAGTACCACATTGTTTCTGTGTATCTTTATGGTGGTATCACTTTCCTTATGTTGTTTTTCTACACTCGTAACATCATCAATCTTTTGAATCCATCCACCATAATAAACCGATTGGCAAACGAGATTACCAAAGATATAATTCTAAATCCAAATGAAGATCCTGTTCAGCCTATTGTGGATATAATTCATGGTTCTATTATGAAATATGACCTTGAGACGACACGAGTTGGGTTAAAAGCAGTAACTGATCAAGTGCTCGAAATTATTGGTCCCGATGACGAGAAAAGGATTTCAGAACGTTTTTGTGATCATCTAACGCGAGTTGGCAGATTGGCTATAAGCAGAGAGGATGATGAATCAACCAAAGAGGTTATCATGAATTCAGAGGATTTTAGGAAATCAACAGCGGAAAAGGGACTTGAAGGTGCGGCATCGCAAGCAACGGAATCCCTTGAAACTGTTGGGAAAGCGGCGGTGAAGAAGGGACTTGAAGGTGCAACATCACAAGCAACGAAAGCCTTTGAAACAATCGGGAAAGCCGCTGCAGTGGAAGGGCTTGAGGATACAACGGAAACAGCAGTACGAACTCTTGAAACAATTGGGAAAGTCGCTGCGATGAAAAAACTTGAAGTTGCGACAGGGGGTGTAGCATTAGCTCTCGGAGATGTTGGGATAGCTGCTGCGGAGAAAGAACTTAAATTTGCGACAGGGGGAGCAGCCAAATCTCTTGGGGATATTGGGAAAATAGTTGTGGAGAAAGGATTTGAAGGTGTACCCTTACTAGTAGCACTATCTCTTAGAAATATTGGAGAAGCTGCTACGGAGAAAGAACTTATAGCTGCGACATGGCGAGCAGCAAAATCTCTTGCGGAGTTGACAATTTTTAGTGATGAAACTGTCAAAGATGACATTCAAAACTACGTTTTTAAAAAGCAAGACAGTGAATCATCCCAAAAATTCATGAAACTATACGAACAGGAACTCGAGAAACTGCGAGCCGAGAAATAATGGAAAGATATTTTTAAGGAATACCGCCGCACCAGATTAACCGCAGAGTTCATGGAGAACACAAGGAGGTATCTTCAATTACGAATTAAGAATTAAGAATCACGAGCCAAAGTAATTCATAATTGTCCATTCATAATTCGTAAATTTACCTATCATATTTTCTCTGCGAACTCAGCGTTCTCTGCGGTAAATTTAAAATATGACAAAGTCAAGTTAGTATTAGTAATTAATAAGCATGACCGGACCGGGGGAAGGCAAATTGCCACTGGATGCAAAAGTTCACCTTAACGCAGAAGAACTGGCAAACGTGCGTGTTTATATCCACCTCAAGGGCTATTCAAGAGCTACCGTGACGCATCTTGACATCGAGCATCCCAAACTTAACAGCATAATTCCTCCTAAAGCAAAGACATCCAATTGGATTATAGGAATTGAAAACGGAATACTGATTATAACTACAAAGGAAGATAAGGTGCAAATTACTCATCCCTTGCTCAATAAAGTGCTTCCGCGCGGCGAAAAGACGAGAACTTTAGTCGGTGGTAAATTCGGTGGTATTTTCATAGGTTTCAGGAAAAGAGAAATAAGCAAACTTGAAGAAATCGCGTTATCTGCTCAAAATTCCATTGAATTTTGAGCAGACATTGAAAAATGCAAAGTGCAAAAGTCAAAATAAACCGGAAAAGAAAAAGTTTTGTGTTAATCTTGTGAAATCTCGTGGTTTCTTTTTGGGATTCGGGAATTGGGATTTGGAGTTTTGGATTTGGTAGTATTGCACTCATTCGAGCTCATCACTCATCGTCACCCAATAGTGGTAGAGGTCCAATTCTATCTCTTTCTCCTTCTCAAAATTCTCCTTCGCTTTTTCTTTATCCCCCATAAGTTCATAAACATGCCCGAGATTGTGGTACGTTCTTGAACCCGAATCTATTAAATATCTGCTGAGGTTTATTGCCTCTCCAAAGTTTTCTATCGCTTTCTCGTATTTGCCCAACACGGCGTATGCAATTCCACAGCCGTTGTAAGCTTTAGCCAAATAGGTAAGCCTCTTCTCTTCCTTTATTATCTTCTCGAAAATTTCTACCGCTCTCTGATACTTTTTCATATTCATATACTCGTTTCCCACATCAATCATCATTTCAGGGTCTTCAAAAGGCTTTTTCGAAGCCCCTTTTTCGGCTTGCATAAAAAATTCTTATGGCAATTGGAGCTTAAATAATTTTCTATTCATCGTTTAGATGGTTCTCTTTGTCTTATTTTTCAAATACAAATCTCAATAATTTGTTATCTATTGTAATTAATTGAAACTATTATCACAAAATCCAAAAATAGTTAACCTTGCACCCTAATCTCTTCAACAATCGCATCGCCAACCTCGCTCGTCTTCGAATTACCGCCAAGGTCGTATGTTCTCACCTTTCCTTCTCTTAAAACCGCTTCAATCGCACCTAAAACCCTCTCTGACGCACTTTTCTCTCCCACTGTCTCCAGAAGCATAGCACCTGCCCAAATCGTTGCTATCGGGTTTGAAACGCCTTTACCTTTATATTTCGGTGCGGACCCGTGAATAGGCTCGAACATGGAAACGCCATCCGGATTTATATTCGCTCCCGGCGCAAGACCTAAGCCGCCTTGAATCATCGCACCGAGGTCGGTAATAATATCTCCAAACATATTTGGCGTAACCACGACCTGATACCATTCGGGATTCTTAACGAGCCACATGCATATCGCATCCACGAAATTAAACTCGGTATCTATATCTGGATATCCCCGTGCAACTTCGCTAAATATCTCCCTCCAGAAACCATAACCATGCGTTAACACGTTCGCCTTGTCCACACTCGTCACCTTCTTCTTCCCCTTTGCCCTCGCAAGCTCAAATGCAAACTTCATAACTCGCTCGCATCCCTCCCTCGTGACAACACCAATTTGATATGCGAGTTCTTCTGCATCGGTCTCGATGTCCAATCCGAACTTGACGTGATAAAGTTTCCTTACAATTTCCAACTCTTCTCTCTTTTTACCTTCACCTTTCCCTTTTGCCCTGCCGCCAATGCCGACATAGAAATCTTCCGTGTTCTCTCTTACCACACTGAAATCTATATCTTCCGGACCCTTCCCCGCCAGCGGTGTGCGAACACCTTCCAGAAGCTTTACAGGTCTCAAGTTCACATATTGGTCGAAATAGAATCGCATGGTAAGCAAAATGCCCTGCTCTAAAACACCTGTTTCTACTCTCGGGTCGCCTATGCTCCCGAAATATATCGCATCACACCGTTCCAACTCTTTTAGCGTATCCTCCCCTATCAACTCCCCGGTCACCAAGTAATGCTCTGCACCATGCGGGTATTCTATCCATTCGAACTCAAAGCCCTCGAGCTCCGAAACTGCATCAAGCACCTTTTCTCCTTCGCTTATTACCTCCGGTCCTATCCCATCACCACGAATAACTGCTATTTTATATCCCTCTTTCATCTTTCTTTCATTAATGCAACAAAACCGTCTCTTAAAGAGAAAAACTTTACCAAAAAATAATAGTTTCTTTGGTCAAGCTTTCTTTTCAAAAGAAAGGTTGTGTGTAATCTTGTGGTTACAACGATGAGGTAGATATATGAAGGAGAAAGAATTTTTAGAGGCTTTTAAAGAGGAATTCTGGTATCAAGCGAGAATAAAGTTTGGACGCTCAGATGAAAGGAGTGCATTTGAGAAGTATTGGCAACCTTCAAAAATTATCCTTTGCATTTCGGCTCTCTGTTTTTTTACTTATTATCATCATGAAATACTCCACAACTTATTAGTTCTTGTTGGTTATATCTGGATGAGTAAAATAGCTATGGAATCAATCAGAGGAGTTTATCATCGTCGTCGGCGATTGGGTGGATACCATGAAGGCTTTAGAGAAATAGATGATTTTAAGTTCGTCGAAAAACTTTGTGCTTACTTCTTTGCAGGTTCCGCCTTAACAGGTATTTTTGCTGGTAGTATGGTTTTAATTGCATTCCTTTTTACGGGAATAATAAGCGTAAAATATGTGTTATTAGGTTTATTGGGTATATCAATAGTTCTATTGTATAATTTAGGAAAAGACGGAATCATTGAGTCTGTCAAAAAAATAGAAGCCAATGATTTGACGGGCATTTATTCTTGCATCAACCTGTTCACCGCATTGATAAATGCCTCTACCGAAGCCATCACAATATCTTCCCGCACGCCTCTCGCCGTTACCATTCTACCTCCCTTCTCCACACCCACGATTACCTCCGCAAGTGCATCTGAACCCCCGGTTATCGCTTCTATTCTGAAATCCTTAAGTTCAATGTCACCACCTATTTCACCACCTATTATTTCCTGAATCGCTTTTATCGCTGCATCCACAGGACCAACACCCATCTGCGCACTTGTGCATTCCTTTCCTCGCACCACTGCTTTCAGCGATGCCGTTGCTATCAAATTGTTTCCCGTCATGACCGAGAGCTCTTTTAGCGTTACCACTCGCTCGTGCCTTGAAATTTCCCCTGTTACAACCTCTGCTATCGTAAACAGGTCATCATCGGTGACTTTTTTACCGCTCGCACCAAGTTCCTTTACTCTTTCGAGTATCTCATCAACTTGTTCCTTCGATGGAAACATCCCGATTTCTCTCAATTTCTTCTCTATCGAGTGCTTTCCTGTATGCTTTCCAAGCACGATTCGTCTTCTATGCCCTACCATCTCCGGTGTCATTATCCCGGGCTCAAATGTATCACTTCTCACTATCACGCCATGTGTATGTATCCCAGACTCGTGAGAAAACGCATTCTCGCCAACCACGGGTTTTGTTATGGGGATTTGTATGCCCGTGAAACGTTCAATAAGCTTTGCCGTCTCGAATAAATATTCCGTCTTTATGTTTGTTTTTAGCCTGTAAATCGAGTTCAAGCTCATCACGGTCTCAACGAGGTCTGCATTTCCCGCTCTTTCCCCTATCCCATTCACCGATACCTGAACTTGCGAAGCACCTGCTTTCACTGCCGCCAAACTGTTCGCTACCGCCAGACCGAAGTCATTATGGCAGTGTATGCTGATCGGCACCCTCACGGCACGATATATCTCACCCACAAGCTCGTACATCGCAAACGGTTCACTTATGCCCACCGTATCGGGAACGTTTAAGATATCGGCACCAGCCTCTTCCGCAGTTTTGTATAATTCAATCAGATAATCCAATCTCGTCCGTGTTGCATCCATCGCAGAGAACATGCACGCAAAACCATGTTCCTTGACATAACTCGTCATCTTATAGGCTTGCTCTTTTACCTGGGCTTCGCTCATCTTAGTCGTGTGCTCACGCTGAATCTCGGAACTCGGCACGAATATATGAATCATATCAACTCCACAATCAACACAAGCGTCAATATCCTGTGTTAGAACCCTTGCCAGTCCACATATCTTCGCTGAAAGCCTCTCATCACAGATAAGCTTCACTACCTCTTTCTCCTCCTTTGACGTAATCGGAGTCCCTGCTTCTATTATGTCCACACCCAGCTTATCCAACTGCCTTGCAATCGTTCTCTTCTGCTCTTTCGTAAAAGAAATGCCAGGCGTTTGCTCTCCATCCCTCAGCGTCGTATCAAAGACTTCTATTACCCTATTACTGCCGCTATCACCGTGAACGCCCTCTTCTTTCATCTTAAAAAATAAAAAGGTTATTTATTATTTAAATTAAATTTTCATCTCATATTTATAGACGGAGGTAAAGTGAGAAAATGGAAAAGAAAAGAGGGATAGTAGGCTTTACGGGAACATTTAGAGAAAACATAGCAGATGTAAAAGACGGGTCTAAAGTGGTGTTTACGGGATCGGTAGCAGTATGTACACCTTTTATCGAATTGCTCGCTTACAC
>JAGLZV010000100.1 GCA_023131215.1 Candidatus Methanophagales archaeon
GACAGTAGAGACTGAAGATGAAGAAGAACGTGAAGAAATTTTGATAGATGCAGGTGAAGGTGATTTTATAGACAAGTTAACATACGTTACGGGGGTGAATAAATGTGCAGAATGTGGGATGTGCACGGCTTCATGTCCTGTGACGGCGATAGACCCAGGCTTCTCACCAAGACGTCTTTCAGGCAAAGCATTGATGGAAGATGCAGAGAAATTGGCGTTAAGTGAGGAAATCTGGTTGTGCACGACCTGTGGTATATGCAATGCGATTTGTCCTTATGGAGTAGATTTCCTGAGTTTTATTCAAGGTGTGAGAAGCGTAGCGATAAGTAAAAACTTCGTGCCGCACTTTTTTGAAGGCGGGCTGTTAGCTACTGAAGAAGTAGGTACAGGTGCTGACGCTGGTGCCAGTGATAGTGATAGCGATAGCGATAGGCTGAGGTGGCTCGAGCTTGAAGGAGAAGGAGGCAAGGAGGAACTGAAAGTTTCGGATAAGGGCGAGGTTTACTATTTCTCAGGTTGTCTTTCGTATCTCGATAGCGTGTATAGCGACAGGGAGAATTTGAGACTGCTTGAAATAGCACGGAGTGCGGTGAAGATACTCAATTCCATTGGGATTGTGCCAGCGGTAAGCAAAGAGGAGAAGTGCTGTGGTCATGATTTACTCTGGGCGGGAGATGAGAAGAAATTCAAAGCGTTGATGAAGGCGAATATAGAAGTGATAAGGGAAAGCGGAGCGAAAACGGTTGTTTTTACATGTGCAGAAGGTCTCAGGACTTTTGATATAGACTACCGGCGATTTTCGGGTGATTTAGATTTAGGATTTGAAGTCATGCATATCTCAGAATTCTTAAAAGATAAGAAATTGAAATTTGTCGACGGGAGGGGGAGGGAGGAAATTATTACCTATCACGACCCATGCAGATTAAGGCATTTGGGTAGTTACGATGCCCCAAGAGAGGTTTTAAAGAGGATTCCTGGCGTAAAAATAAAGGAGATGGCGCATAATAAGGACCGAGCGACATGCTGTGGTGTAAGTGCGCTATTAACGTGTGGTCCAGTAGCGAGAGAGATGCAAATTGAAAGGTTGACCGAGGCTGAACAGACAGGAGCATCTAAACTGGTTGTGGCGTGTCCAAAATGCTGGATACATCTTGACTGCGCAAACCTTTTCTTAAAAAGAAAAGCTTTACCAAAAGAAAAAGAAAAAGGAAAGGAAAGGGAGGGGGATTTTGAAATAGAGGATTTGACGATGATGGTTGCTTCTCGCTTGGATTCGAAGTTCGTGAAAGTTTGATCACTAAGAAATTAATTTTTTCTCTGGTCAAGCTTTCTTTACACTTTTTCTTTTTACAAAAGAAAACCTGTGCTAAAAGAAAAACTGTGAGAATATTTTTAGTCAAAGTTTTTATCGAAGGTAAAAAAAACTGTTGGCAAAGCTTTCTTTTTAAAGAAAATTTTTCACA
The DNA here is from genome assembly GCA_023131215.1 of Candidatus Methanophagales archaeon. Classification (GTDB taxonomy): domain Archaea; phylum Halobacteriota; class Syntropharchaeia; order Alkanophagales; family Methanospirareceae; genus JAGXOS01. The sequence continues at coordinate 1,464 of JAGLZV010000100.1, forward strand.
TCAATAATCTAATTTTTATACTTCATACTATCAATACCAAAAATCATTTTAATAACATTGACAAAAAATAATTAATACCTTACATAAAGGGTAAGATAAAGGCGAAGATATGGGGAGAAGGCGATGGAAAAGCAGCGCACACTTTTTCTAAAAACCCTTTTAGAAAAAGCGTTTACGGAAAAACGCTTCGCAAATAGGGGGCGAAAAGAAAGCGCTTTTTGCGCAGCGTTTGCAATATGGATGGTAGCTGTTGCATTAGTGTCTGCAAGTGCAGTGAGCTTACCATTCGAAATTTCAGGTTACGTATTCAACGCCGATGGCTCTGCGTGCAATGGTCCCACGATAAGCATAACCAACTTGAATACCGGTGAAACGTTCTCTACAATGACTTTGCCATCGAGCAACTATTATCGTGCAAAGCCAGCGCCGTCATTGGACGATGTAAGTGAAGGCGATGAGCTGCAGTTCAAAGTCTCTGCCGGAACAGAATCGGGAGTTATAGACCACCGCATATCTGCATCTGACCTTAATCGAGGTGCACTGTATTTCAATATCACATTTGGTGAAAGAGAAGGCGAAATTAAGGGTGAGGTTAGCATTGCAGAAGAGGAGCCGGCATTAGTGCCACCACTGCCGCAGGGACCAATTTCAACGCCAACACCAACGCCTGAAGAGGGGCAGACACCAGCGCCAACATCAATGCCAACAATGGCACCATCAGAAGAGGAGAAAGGTAAGGGAATACCGGGATTCGAAGCTGCGTATGCAATGACAGGTCTTCTTGCGATGTCATACTTGATATTGAGAAGAAAAAGAGGGATGTATAATTGATGCGAGAAAGACACAAGACCAGAAAATCCGAGAAAAGAAAACAGACTTCTGACCTCTGTTCTCTGACTTCTTGCATCTTCAATTATTTTCTCGTGTAAATCCGTGTAATCTTGTGGTTTCACATCAATAGCACTAATTTTTATACCATATGCGATAAAAAACGAAAATCATTTTATTAACCTCAACCAAAAATCTTTAGTATCTTACATAAAGGTAAGATAAGGTGGAGGTGTGGGGGATGGAAAAGGAAGTAAAAAGCTCAGAGTAAAAAATATGCCCCTTGCGTAGTTCAAATCCGTGAGGGGCGAAGCGATGGAAGAAGGCGAAGGGTAAAATAAAAGAAGAGGAGGTGAATAGAAAAAATATGAAATTGAACGGATTGAGTATCTTAGCCATGATAGTAGCAATGTGCGCACTTGTAGCGTCTGTGTCAGCGCCGTCAACGCCATTTATGATTCGGGGATACGTTTTTTACGAGGATGGTAGTGCTTGTGACGGTCCTGTGATTAACACAAAAAACTTGAACACAAGCAATGACTTGGATGCAGAAACGAATGCGAATACCAACTACTACCAATTCACACTCGCTAATGGCACGGATGTAAATGTAAGCGAGGTATTACGATTCGAAGTCAAAAGTCCAGATGGAAGCCCGTCGAATATAACAGTGCATACCGTAACTCAAGATGAGATAAATGATGGCGGAATTTTCAACTTCAATATCACGCTTGCACCAATGGCAATAATATTTGACACAGGTCATGGCACGTATCCAAGCATCATGGGCATCCATGAGGGCAACTTCACACCCAACTGCAATATCACCGTTCACCAGATATACACGTATCCATGCGTAGGAACAGGCGGGCACAGCGAACGCGTTATTTTCTATGACTATGAATATGAGACGGAAGTGATAAATAAGAGCTGGGGCGGCTACCAGGGTGACTACCACAATATAACAGTTTCGCCGTCTGTCGAGCTGCAGGTAGGCAAAAGATACCGTTACGAAATAATAACCGGCTCCTATCCACAGATAATCCATAATGAAACCTGTGGGAACGGATTCGGAAAAATGACATGTAGCAAGTTCGTGGATGCCAACGGGAAGGAATACAATGACTGGATACCGGCGATTAGGTTGGGATAAAGGGTGAATAATATGAAACAGAAAGGATTGACCGTTTTGGTCATAATAGTGATGTGTGCATGCGCTCTTATAGCGCAAGTGGCTGCGCAGTCAACGCCATTCATGATTTACGGATACGTTTCTTACGAAGATGGTACTGAGTGCGATAATCCAATTGTGAACATAAAAAATTTGAATACGAACGAGGAATGGAGTGCTGATACAAATGCAGGTTATAATTACTATCAGTTCATGCTTGCTAATGGGACTGGTGTGAATGCAAGCGAGATATTACGGTTCAGTGTCACGTGTGGAGGTCAATCAAAGGTGTTTAATCATACCGTAACTGAAGGTGAGTTAAACGGTGGTGGGATTTTTAATTTCAATATCACGCTTGTAGCTCTGACACCAGACCAGCAGGTGTGGTATCTCACATCTGTTGGTAGTGGTGCACCAACGGCAAACGATAGTCTGAATCATAGCAAAGATAACCTGTTGCATAAAGGCGAATGGGCTGGCGATGGAACAAGTTTCAAACTTACTCCCGAAAAACCCGCTGCGTGGTTTTATGCAGACACCGGAGCAGAATGTGGTCTCAGTTTTGGAGAAAATACTTGGACTGCGTATATCCGCACAGAAGAGATAAATGGAGAGGAAGTAGGCACTCACCTTAAGGTTTCGATTTGCAAATTGGATAGTGAAGGAAATGTTACCATATTGGCTGAGAATACCACGAACCTGACAGAAGCCAGTGCTTATACCCTCTGGGAAATAAATTGTATTGATAACGGAAGTACATATCAAGATTTCAGTGTCGGCGACTGGCTGGCTGTTATATTGTGGTGGATAGATGCACCAGAAGAAAAGGATCTGTACATATACTATAAAGCTGAAAATGAGAGGGACTCCTACATTAAAAGTCCATCCTCAGACCCCGGCTATCCGGTTCCGGAACTACCCACGCTAATTTTGTTCTCTTCTGGTTTGATTATACTCGCCGGCTACGTTTTGTTAAAAAGGAGGAATCCCAGCAGCGATTAGGTTGGAATGATCCACCAAAACCCTAAAAAGAGAAGTGAAAGATATGGAAACAAAAGGATTGACCGTTTTGGCCATAACAGTAATGTGCATACTTATGGTGCAAATAGCAGCGCAGTCAACGCCATTTATGATCTATGGATATGTGTCTTACGAGAATGGCACCGCGTGCAATGGTTCTGCGGTTAATATAACGAATTTGAATATCACGAAGGAGTGGAGTGCAAATACAAATGCAGGTTATAATTACTATCAACTCATGCTTGCCAATGGGACTGACGTGAATGCAAGTGAGGTATTGTGGTTCAATGTTACAAGTCCAGATGGGAGTCCGTCAAATGTTACAGAACACGCTGTGACGCAAGAAAATATAACAGATGGAGGGATTTTTAACTTTAACATTACACTTGAAGCACCAGCGCCAACTCCAACACTTGTTGAATATACCATAAGCAACCGGACAATCACACCACCACAGACAACTGAGATTGATGTTAAGTTCTCAGAAGAAGTAAAGTGGAAAATCACCATTGAAGACGGTGGTGCAGTTTATGATTGGATTGGAACGAGTACAAATCCAACTAAAAAGATATGGGATGGAACTTATGAAACAAATAGCACGATTGTGCCTGACGGCATATACACGGTGAATATCACGTGGACGAATACGATGACGGGTCTTGGCGGTCAGAACAACACAGAGACGATAACTGTATCAAGCGTGGCCGCACCGGATATTACTCATTTTGCACCTCTCACTCCTGTAAGCAATAACGAGAGTGAATCAAGAACTTTCAATATTACGATTGATCAAACGGTAAATGTTAGCTGGTATATAAATGGAACCGGAGTTCAAACAAATGAAAGCAAAACAGAGGCATCTTATACGAATACAAGTGCAGTTGCAGGCTATTGGAACGTTACCGCTTATGTTTACAACGAAAATGGCAGCGATATTCAAACATGGTGGTGGACTGTTAATGATACAACACCTCCTGAAATTGTTTATCATACACCAACCGGAACAAACGTGCCTGCAACCACGAACATTACCGCTACTTTCAGCAAAGCAATGGACTCGTCCACGCTGAATACTGCAACAATAATCGTTGAGAACAGCACAGGTACTGTAATAGGTCTTATAACATACGATTCCGCAACAAGAACAGTAACTTTTGACCCTGTTAACAATCTCAACTACAATGAAGCCTATAACGTAACAATCACGACAGGTGTGCAAGACCTCGCCGGGAACAATATGTCTTCCAACTATACCTGGAACTTCACGACTGGAACACTGCCTTCAACCGTTGTATCAATTGCAGATGTCAGCGCACCGCCAAACGGTACTGTCACTGTGCCGATCATGGTTAATGATGTAACGAATTTAGGTGGCGGGGAAATCAATGTCACATTTAATTCGTCAATCGTTCACGTGACGAATGTTACCGAAGGAGATATGAACTTATTTGCATATAACATCAACAATGCTTCTGGTTGGGTGTATATAAATGCAATTTCAATTTATGAATCAGGGCAGAGCGGCGATGTAGTCTTTGCATATATCAATCTTACTGCGGTGGGGAACGAGACCGATGCAAGTCCATTGAACATTACTGTTGTTGATGACGAGTTGTTTAATATTACGTACTACGATATCCCGTACACAGCAAGCAACGGAACGTTTACTATAACTGATACGACTCCACCATTAGTAACCAACCCAACCGCCAATCCTGACACTATCCCAAACAATGGAACTGTTTATTCGCAGCTTAACGTTACGGTAACAGACCCAGGTGGCATTGGAAGCGTCACAGTTAACCTGTCATCCATCGGCGGAGCATCGGCTCAGTCTATGAACAAAATCCCGGCGACTGATATATGGACTGTAACTACGAATGCTACAAAGGGCTATGGACTTCAAAATCTTACCATAAATGCAACTGACAACGCTGGCTATTCTAACACCTCAGTAAGCATACAGTTGAATATAACCGATGCTACTAAGCCTGTTCCATCGAACATCGGTGCAAATACGACAGAAGCAGGTATGCCTGTTCTATTCTCTGCATACTGGACTGATGATGCAGGTCTCGCTAACTACACGTTTGCCTGGAACGATTCAGGAATATGGGTTAATGATACGGTCGTTGAGATGACTGGAACAGGAAACTGGTCAAATGTGACAAAGACGCTGAATACAACACTGAAGACGATTGGATGGCGGATTTATTGTAACGATACATCAGGAAACTTGAATGATACAGGAATCCAAATCCTCACGATTACTGATACCACAAAGCCTGTTCTATCAAATCCATCTGCGAATCCACCTACAATACTTAACGATAACGGCAGACCAAGACCACATGGCACAAATGTCTCCCGTCTGAATGTAACTGTTACGGACACTGGCAGTGGTATCTTAAATGTTACTATCAACCTGTCAGCAATAGGCGGGTCATCGGTCCAACCGATGGAACGCATCGATGGCACTAACAATTGGACCGTGACTGCAAACGCAAGCAGTGGCATCAACCTTACAAGCGAATTGCTTGTCAATGCAACTGATAAAGCAGGCAACTCTAACACTTCTGTGAGTATTCCATTAACAGTGCTTAGAAGAGGCGACGTATATAGAGATAACGCTACCGATATGAAAGACGTTTTGTATATAGCCAGGTATAGAGCACATTTAGAGCCAGAATGGTCAAATCCACCGGCTGTGTTGGTTGGGGATGTCGTCGGCACAGCTGGAGACCCTACGGGCGATGGGGAGGTGGACATGAAGGACGCGCTGTATATAGCCAGGTATAAAGCAGATTTAGAGGATGAGCCGTAAAGATGCTAAATAGTGACGGGATACCCCACAGCTTGCTGTGGGGCTTTTTATTTTTTAAAAACATGGATAAAACAACAACAGGAACAAAACTGGCTTGTATGACCCTGCTTATTATACTTCTATTAATATTACCAGCGTCAGCACAAGGGACAATTGTTAGTATTGCTAATGTTGAGGCTGAATATGGTTCTTCAATCACAGTGCCATTAATGATTAACAACGTAACGAATCTGGGTGGCGGAGAGGTCAGTGTTACATACGACCCATTAATTGTTCATGTGACGAGTGTTACCAAAGGAGATATGAACTTAGGTGCATATAACATCAACAATGCTTCTGGCTGGGTGTATATAAATACACTTAGTGCATCTGGACAGAGTGGTGATGTGGCCTTTGCATACATTCATCTTGTTGCTGTGGGAAATGTGGCTGATGTAAGTCCTTTGAACATCACTGTTTACGACTTGTTTGATACGACTTATAAAGATATCCAGCACACCATAACCAACGGAACCTTCACCATCACATCAGCCATAACTGTTGTTGTGAATAAGACTACCGTGCCAAATCAAACCATAGAGATAGACGAGGCGAAAAACGCAACAAATACTGTAATTGAACTCAATGCAGCTATAGCAGCTAATGTAACTGTAACAATAAAAGCAAACACAAACGCATCAGCATTGAATGCGAAACCCGCGACGAGTTCTTATGGACTTGCGCAAAACCAGCATTCACTTGAAAAATACATTGATGTAAATGTAACAGGCATTGACAATGTTAACCTCACCTTTGTTTCTCTCACACTCTACTATACTACTGCTGACCTCGACAGAAACGGAGACGGAGATGCTGACGACCCCGGCGATTTAAATGAAACAACGCTAATAATATACTGGTTTTATCCAAACGAAACATGGTGGATGCCACTGGGACCAGGACCTGATGCTAATGGAAAACCCGATTATACAGACATAGGAGGACCAAAAGTCATAGATGATGAGAGAAATACAACTGAAAAATACCTAAAAGTAACTCTAAACCACTTCTCAACTTTTGCCATGGTTGCTGAAGCGATACCTGCACCTGTAACACCTACTCCAATCCCATCAAATGGTGGAGATGGCGGCGGTGGCCCATTTCTATTTACTTCATCGCCCACTCTCACCCCCTCAGCAACACCGACACCGACTGAATCACCAACACTTGCTCCAACCTTTACACCATCAGCACCATCAACACCAGCTCAAACTCCCTCTTCAGCTATACCGCCGCCAACCACGATTGAACAGAAACAGATATTGATGTTGATAATAGGATTAATGGCGGTTTCAATCATGGCAATAATAATTTACACCACTTTCAAACTCAGGAAAAAATAGCTTCACATCAATAACACTAATTTTTATACTTCATGCGATAAAAATCGAAAATCATTTTATTATCCTTAACAAATTATCTTTAATATCTTACATGATTACATGAAGTGTGAGATAAAGGCGAAGATATGAAGGGGACAGAAAACAAAGCAAAAAGCGTAAAATTGGTGACGGGGACCCTCACGTGGTTAAAACCAGAGGGGATAAAAAGGGAGGGAAAAAGAAAAAAAACGTGTCCCCTACGCAACGCGAAGCAGTTTGATCAAACTTTCCTGAAGTTTGATGCGAAGCTTTTTGGTCAAGCTTTCCTAAAGCTTGATGCGTGGTGCGAATCCACGAGGGGGCGAAGCGATAAAAAAGTGAGGTGAAGAAGAAGGCGAAGGTTTAAAAATTTAGGAGGTGATATAGAAAAAATGAAAACAAAACAAGCAAAAAAGTTTGCACTGCCATTCGTTCTGGTAGTAGCGTTGCTAATGGCACTCAGCAGTCCAGCAATGGCTGACCTACCAACAGAAGACGGCTATCTGGCTGACGACACAAAGATGAACATTTATAACCAGGGGTATATCAAAGGCGACCTGGACTATACCTATGGAGAGCCAATCTACCAGTGTATATGGAATTATAACGAGAGCACAGGCACCAACGAAACGGCTACGTTCAATGTTGACGCCAATATTCCAGCCGAAAAATGCGGCAAGATAAAAGCAGCGCGGCTGTATGTGTACTGGACATGGAGCAAGTTCGATGAGTACGACCCATCCTCCAGTAAAGATTATGGAGTATATCCAAATTTGAAGGTTGAGTTCAATGGAGTGCCCGTATCATTTAACTATGCTCCAGGTACCAACTGGATTGATAACTATACCGACGTCAAAAACAGCACCTACCTTGGTGAGCACTATGAAAACGGCACGAATCTCAATTACATAGAGTACAACTTCCCCGCTGGCACGAACTGCTCTATGATCCCTCGGAGACTCGTGCGCGCGAGCAATGTCGTGAATGTGACCAATGTCTATCCGTACCACGGGAATGACCCGAATACGACGGGCGATGACATGGCAAAGGTTTGCATCCAGAACGTTGGTCTATTGGTACTGTACGAAGGGGGTACGTGGAAGAAATACTATGTTGCCGAAGGGAACGACATGACCTACTGCA
>JAGLZV010000101.1 GCA_023131215.1 Candidatus Methanophagales archaeon
TGCACGAATTCGATTTTATCGTCGCTGGCGAAGTGAGAAGGAATGAGTATGTAAAAGTATGGAACGAATTAGATGGCTGGATACTGGGAAGAGTGGTGTCAATAGTGGATGCGGTGAAAAAGACAGCTACTGCGGAGATTATAGGATATAAAGACGAAAGAGGCTTTTTAATGCAGCCAAAGAACACTTTCTCTCGAGATGAGAAGGTGTTCAAAGCAGACCAGGCTTTCATCATGGACACATTAGGACTTAAATCAGGGGGAATCCATTTAGGTATGCTGGATGGGCGCAATATACCGGTATATCTGAGGAAAGAGGAACTTATCCAGAAACATTGCAGCATATTAGCGAAGACGGGCAGCGGGAAATCATACACTGCTGGCGTGCTAATCGAGGAATTGCTTGAGAAGAATATTCCTTTGCTTATAATTGACCCTCATGGCGAATATATCGCGTTGAAATACGAGAACAGGAGTGAAGAAGAGAGAAAACAAATGGAAAAATTTGGCATCTCTCCAAAAGGATATGCATCTAAAGTTGTTGTTTACACACCATCGAATTTTTCCATAAATCCCGATGCTGATAAGTTATTCCGCATAGATGGGATAAATTTGAGTGTGAATGAATTATATGACCTGCTTCCTTTGTCTGATGCGCAATTGGGCGTTTTATACCAGTGTATAAACGAAATAAAGTCGGAGAAGGAGTTTTATATTATCGAGGAGATCATTAAGAAGGTATCGGAGAGCAAAAGCAGTGCTAAGTGGCGAATTGTTCGCTTCCTGGAAAGAATTCGAGAGACTGGTATATTATCCGACAGCCCTACACGCATAGAAGACCTCGTAAAGGTGGGACAGGCGTCAATAATAGACATGAAAGGAGCGGAGCCGAAATTACAGCAAATGATCGTTTATCGTATCTGCAAAGAGGTATTTGAAGGAAGGAAGATGGGGAAGATACCGCCTTTTATGCTCGTTATCGAGGAGGCACACAACTTTTGCCCTGAGAGGGGGTTTGAAAAGGCTGTCAGCTCCAATATTTTGAGAACCATCGCTTCGGAGGGCAGGAAATTCGGGCTTGGGTTGCTGGTCATTTCGCAAAGACCTGCTCGTGTGGATAAAAACGTTATTTCTCAGTGTAATACACAGATAATCCTCCGTGTAACGAATCCAAATGACATCCGGGCGTTGAGCAGGGGTCTGGAGTTCATGAGCAGCGAGATGGAGGAGGAAATCAAAAGAATACCACAGGGTGTTGCATTACTTTCGAGTCCGAGCATAGAAATGCCTATACTGGTTGATGTGCGTGTGCGAAGAAGTGAACACGGCGGTAGAGCAGCGGAAGTGGAGGGAGTGGAGAAAAAAGAGGCTGTGTCGAAGAATGAAGAGTGGAAGGTAAGGGAAAAGGAGGGGAGGAAAAATATGCTTACAAGGTTGTTGTTTGAATGATTTTGGCATGGATAGCAGTGAAATAACTTATTCAGAAATCAAAAGTGTATTTAGAGAGTGCTTTAATATAAAGAACAAGAGCGAAGTAATGAATATGTCGTCACTGATACACAACCGGAAGTACGCAACTGAAATAACCGCAGACAATGATGGGGAACAAGTGAGCATAGCGGGCTGGGTGCATGAGAAGAGGCATTTAGGAGGTGTCTTTTTCCTTATCGTGCGAGACCTTAGCGGTTTTGCTCAGGTTACACTGCACAAGCACAAGGGCGGCGTTGAGCAGGAACTGTTTGAACGAGTGAAAAAAGTCGCTCGAGAATCGGTAGTAACAATAGAAGGAAAAGTAAAGAGCGAGCCCAAGGCGCCGAACGGATATGAGATAATACCCGAACGAATGGAAGTGCTGAGCGAGGCATCGCAAATTTTACCGCTGGATACCACCGGGAAAGTTGGTGCGGAGCTGGATACGAGGTTAGATGCGAGATTCATGGACTTGAGAACCGAGAGAACAAAGCACATATTTATAATCCGCAGTCAAGTTCTTAAAGCGATAAGGGATTTCCTCGATGAACGAGGCTTTATAGAAACAAACACGCCAAAAATAGTAAGTGCAGCAACGGAAGGTGGCACTGCTTTATTCCCTATTTCTTATTTTGAACGAGAAGCGTTCTTAAATCAGAGCCCACAGCTTTACAAACAAATGCTCATGGCTTCTGGCTTTGACCGCGTGTATGAAATAGCGCCGATATTCCGCGCGGAGGAGCACGACACCACGAAACATCTCAACGAAGCAACTTCTGTGGATATAGAAGTTGCATTTGTATCTGATAAGGAGGTAATGGCGATATTGGAGGAACTTATTGCGTTTGTATATTCAAAGGTAGGGGGATATCCAGGCTTAGCTAAGTTGAATTGGGAATTGGAAGTCCCGAAAATACCTTTCAGACGTATAACTTATGATGAAGCAATAGAACTACTTTCTGAAGCGGGAGAGGAGATAGAATGGGGAGAGGACCTCAGCACTTCCGCTGAACATACCCTGGGCGAGATAATAGGCGAGCTTTATTTCATCACTGATTGGCCATGTGCGATAAAGCCTTTTTATGCACAGCCTGTTGATGTTGGGGTCAAAGGGAAAAGGAAAGATATTTGCAATGCGTTTGACTTGATGCATCCAAAAGTGGAGCTCGCATCAGGCTCGCAGCGTGTTCATTCATACGAGTTGCTGAAGCGGAACATAGAATCAAAAGGGCTGAGCGCAGATAGTTTTGAGTTTTATCTCGACGCTTTTCGTTTTGGTATGCCGCCGCATGCGGGTTGGGGGCTTGGCGTCGAAAGACTGTTGATGAGCATGCTGGGAATAGACAACATAAGAGAGGTGGTGCTTTTCCCACGTGACAGGAGAAGGTTGGCACCGTGACACAGCAGAAAAAAAGCAAAAAATTTATATATGGATAGCGAATATGTAGAAGAGGTGAAAAAGGTATGGCGACAGAAACTGAAACAGAAGCTGAGGTAAAAGTAGAGAAGGAGAAGCCAGGAATCAGCACGGAAGAAGCGACAAGGAATATGATGGAATCAATAAAGGGCACGGTTGAACAATCCCTTTTAGAGAAGATTGAAGAGAAGGAGGTGGATGTCGTTCCAGAAGCGTTAGTGATAGGAGGAGGAATAGCGGGGATGTATGCCGCACTGGACATAGCAGATGCGGGATTCACGGTGCATTTAGTGGAGAGAACACCTTCCATCGGTGGACACATGGCACAGCTTGATAAGACTTTCCCAACGCTCGACTGTTCTGCCTGTATTTTAACGCCAAGATTGGTGGATGTTGGTGTTAATCCGAACATAGACTTGATGAGTTGTTCGGAGGTAATAGGCGTGGAAGGCTCTGTCGGCAATTTCAAAGTGAAGGTATTGAAGCACGCAAAATATGTTGAGGAGGCGACATGCACCGGATGCATGATGTGTGAAGAAGCATGTAGACTGAAAAACAGGTTTCCAAACGAGTTTGATTTGGGACTGATGAAGAGAGCACCAATATATAGACCCTTCCCTTTTGCCATTCCCGCTGCTTATACCATCGATGCAGGGACTTGTTTGATGATAACAAAGGGAAAATGTGGAAAAGCAACGCTTGAAAGCACTGTCGAAGCAGTGAAAAAGAGAGAGAGGGGAGAAGAAATATCCAAAGATGAAGTTCCTCCCTGTGTTCTGATATGTGATCCAAACTGTATACATCATGATATGAAAGATGAGATAGTGGAGTTGAATGTCGGAGCAATCATAGTTGCAACCGGGTTTGACATTATTGACCCGACAGTGTCGGCGGAATACAAGTATGGTGTGTATCCAAATGTAATTCACGGATTGGAGTTCGAACGTTACTCTTCTGCGAGTGGTCCTACATTCGGTAAGATAATAATACCTGGAGTGGATAAGGAGCCGAAGGATGCAATTTTCATCTCCTGCGTTGGCTCGAGAAACAAGCAAACGGGGTTTGAATACTGTTCTCGTGTATGCTGTATGTATTTAGCGAAGCAGGCGCATTTGCTCCAGGAGAAAGTCCCGGATTGTAATATAACAGTGTGCTATCAAGATGTAAGAGCGTTTGGAAAAGGATTTGAGGAATTTTATGACCGCGTGAAGGGAGAGGGTCTTAGCTATCGAAGAGGACTTCCAGGTGAGATATACCAAAAACCAGGCAGCGATAGAGTAGTGGTGAGGGGAGAAGACACGATGCTTGGTGAGCCTTATGAGCTCGAAGCGGACCTTGTTGTGCTTGGAATAGGATTGAAACCAAGTGAGGGCAGTGAAAAGTTATTGGAAATGCTTGGTGTATCTCTAACGGTGGACAATTTTGCAAAAGAGGCACATCCTAAGCTCAGACCAGTTGATACGGATGTAGAAGGAGTTTTTGTTACCGGATGCGCTCAGGGTCCAAAGGATATTCCAGACAGTGTTGCGCAGGCAAAAGGTGCGGCTGCTGCTGTTCTTTCTCTTTTAGCCAGGGGTAAAGCGAAGATAAGACCTTCGGTAACGGAGATGGAAGAGGAGATGTGCATAGGGTACAAGTCGTTAAGAGAAATGGCGGGTAAGATAGGAGCATAAAAAAGGAGGTAAAAAAGAAATGGCGGAAGAATATGATTACACAAAGGTCCCGATGGAGGGATATGCGGAAGGTATGGCGGCTGGAGCACCGAAGGATGCACCGAGGATTGGCGTTTATGTATGCCATTGTGGGATAAACATAAAGATGGTGTTGGACGTAGTGGATGTAATGAATTATGCGGCGAAGTTGCCAAACGTTGCTCTTGCACGACACTATATATTTGTGTGTTCCGACCCAGGACAGGATTTGATAAGAAAGGACATTGCCGAGGGTAGAGTGAACAGAGTGATAGTGGCTTCTTGTTCGCCGAGGATGCACGAGCCTACGTTCAGGAAGACCTGCTCTGATTCAGGACTGAACCCGTTTTACTATGAAATGGCGAACATACGCGAACATTGCAGTTGGCCGCACGCGGATTATCCGAGAGAAGCGATAGAGAAGTCGAAGGAATTGATAAGAAGTGCGGTTGCGAGATGTTCGTTATTGGAGCCATTAGAGGAGAAAGAGGTGAGTGTCGCTTCAGAAGCATTGGTGATAGGAGGGGGCATAACTGGGATGTACGCGACATTGGATGTCGCGAATGCAGGATACAAGGTGCATCTCGTGGAGAAGAACCCATCCATTGGCGGGCACGTAGCTCAATTGGACAGGGTTTTCCCAACACTTGAGCGTTCTGCTTCTATCCTGACGCCGAGAATGATAGACGTAGGGGCACATCCAAACATAAATCTGATGACTTATTCAGAAGTTGAAGAGATAAGCGGGTATATCGGGAATTACGCGGTGAAGGTAAAGAGGAAGCCGAGATATATAGATGAGACGAAATGCAAGGACAAGGATTGTGAATTGTGTGTAGAAGCATGTCCGGTGAAAGATATACCGAACGAATTTGACGAAGGATTGAGTAAGAGAAGTGCAATCTACCTGCCCTTCCCGTTTGCAGTTCCTCCTGTTTATACCGTTGATGCGGAACATTGTCTGCTGCTAAAAGAGGGTAAGTGTGGCGATGCAACGCTTGAAACCATTAAGGAAGGTAAAGAAGTTCCACCTTGCTTGGCGGCATGCCCGGGGGCAATAGATTTCGAGATGAAAGAGGAGACAGTGGAATTGAACGTGGGAACAATTATAGTGGCAACCGGGTACGACATTATAGATCCGACAGTGTCGGCGGAATACAAGTATGGAGTATATCCGAATGTAATTACGGGATTGGAGTTCGAGCGGTTGTCTTCCCCGAGCGGTCCAACCGGGGGTAAAATATTAGTAAACGGAACGGAGCCGAAGGATGTGGTTTTCATATCCTGCGTGGGATCGAGAAACAAGCAAACGGGGTATGAATACTGCTCTCGTGTATGCTGCATGTATCTGGCGAAACAGGCACATCAGGTAAAGGAGCAATTGCCGGACGCAAATGTAACGCTGTGTTTCCAGGATATAAGAGCGTTTGGAAAAGGGTTTGAGGAATTTTACGGTCAGGTGAAAACCGAGGGCGTTTTCTACATGAGAGGACTTCCCGGCGAGATATACAAAAAACCGGGCAGTGATAGAGTAGTGATAAGGGGGGAGAATACGTTCCTTGGCGAGCCGTATGAGATGGAAGCGGACCTTGTGGTGCTTGGTGTGGGATTGAAACCCAATAAAGGTGTGGAGAGCGTAGTAGATATGCTGAAACTCTCTAAAACCCCTGATCAGTTCTTATTAGAAGCACATCCAAAATTAAGACCGGTTGATACGGCAACAGATGGGGTATTCATTGCAGGATGCTGTGCAAGTCCAAAGGATATAACGGATAGCATTGCGCAGGGAAAAGCAGCGGCTTCTGGTTCTCTCGTCTATTTCGTATTGGGAAAGGCGAAAATAGAGCCGGCGATATGCGAGATAAACGAGGAGCTTTGCATAGGCTGTGGTCGTTGCGAAGAAACCTGCCCGTTTGGTGCGCTCGCGCTTGACGAAGAGAGACATGTGATGACGGTAAATGAAGCAGTTTGTAAGGGCTGCGGTGGTTGTAGTGCAATATGTCCTTCAGGAGCGGCGACAATGAGGCATTACCGCGACAGGCAGGTATATGCGCAGATAGAGGCGTTGACGCAGGTGGGAGTGCGAATGCCAGTTGAGATTGCGGGTGCTGCTGTGGCAGCAGAAGCGGGTGCAAGTGCAGGCACAGAAGTAGAAACAGGTGAAGGTGAGAGTGCAGAAGTGAAAGTGGAGCAGAGTTCGGGCACGGAGTAGAGAGATTTTTTTCTCTTTTTCTCCTTTCTTTTCTTAAAATTTGTTTTTCTTTTTCGTAATAATCCTTTTAATTGAGAAAACCCGCCTCACCACTTCTGTATTCGTAAGTATTGCCAATAACAGCAGCAGACCTAACACCTGGTTCAGAAATGCACCTATCATTATTATAAATAACCGCATATCTCTTCTTACTGGTATTCCTCTACCTCCACCGGTTTTTTCAAACACTCCTTCATACCTCGCATTCGTATAACTCATCATAAATGAGCCAAGAACTGCGAACAAACCAATTATCCACACTGATATGCTACCATGCAGCATACAATAACCAATAATCAATCCTAAAATAATTATTGCATCTGCATATCTATCCAGAATGGAGTCAACAAAAGCTCCATAATCTGTCATTAAAAATTTCAACCTCGCTACCTCTCCATCACATCCATCAATAATTGAAGAAGCTTGTGCTAATAGCCCACCAATGATGAGATACTTATACTCACCGAGGAAGAAGAAAGTCGCAGATGCCAAAGCCATGAGGAAAGAGATAATGGTTATTTGAGTTGGTGTCAAATTTCTGTTCACAATCCTCGCTGTTATTCTTCGTGACACCTTCCGGTTGATGTATTTTGAAATGATGCCATCGGTTGGTTTTTCAAGTGACTTCAGCATTCTCAACTTTGCATATTCTAAACTACCATGTGTATCTATATCGCACCAAAACCTGCCGCCGATGTCAAAAACCTCAAGTTTATCGGAATCAATCAAGCATTGAACCGCATCTGATAACTCATACTTTCCTTCTCCTATTTCTTTCTCCAATGCATCAAACATCTCTGATGTGCAATAGAATATACCACAATCAACTGCATTGTAATTCTCTACCCCTTTTCCTATTGCCTTTGGCTTGTTTTTTTCCAACAGTATTTTCGTAGCATCTTCCAAATCGAACACGTTTTCAGGGTTGTCCACACATAAAATGCATTTATCTCCTTTATTTCTCCTTGCCTTTGCCAGAAGATCATTTAAGATGCTCGAATCAAAGACATGATCGCACATCAAAAGAACGAAATTTTCTTCTTTCAGAGCATCTCTTGCCTTCAACACTGACAAACCATTCCCTTTCTCCCATTCTTCATTCTCAACAAAATCTATGTTCACACCTAAACGCTTCTGCTTCGCTTCCACATATTTTACAACTTCTTCGCTTCTATACCCTACAACAAGCACGAAATCGTATATTCCGCTTTCTTTTGCCGAAAGAATTGCTCTTTCGAGAAGTGAAAGCCCAAGCAGAGGAATTAAAGGTTTTGGTTTGCTTTTACCCTCTCCTTGCGAGAGTCTCTCTCCTTTACCGGCTGCTAATATTACTGCTTTCATTTTCTCTCTTTATTAAAAGGAAGGAAGTTATACTTTATGTACAATTAAACAGGGAAATTAGGATAAGAAAAAGTGAGAGAAGGATTTGAGAGAGGAAAAGGATTAAATTTAGGATTCGATGCGAAAAGGATCGGGGATAGAATAAAAGAGAATGCGAAGAAGGCACGGAATGAAGAAGAACTAAAGATAAAAGTTGAGGGTTTGATACAACACTTTTTCTTTTTAGAAAAAAAGAAAAACTGTGCTAAAAGAAAAACTTCTTTCAAGAAAATAAGAGATGGGAAAACTTGACAAAAGACCGGATTTAGAATTAGATGCAAAAAGAATCGCGAAAAGAATAAAAGAATATGCGAGGAAGGCACGGAATGAAGAAGAACTGAAGATAAAAGTTGAGAGTTTGATACAAGGGGTAATTTCCAAGTTTTTTGAAAAAGGAGAAGAGCCGGAAGTGGCTTATGAACACAGAACAACGATATCAGGAAAAAGAGAGGATGCGCTTTACGGAACGGTTATCATAGAATACAAAGCACCGAAGAAATTGGATACAGGAAGCGAGTTCGTCAGAGCGAAGGAGCAAATCGAAGATTATATCAAAGAAGAAGCGGATGGCAAGCCTGAAAATTTTGGTAAGTTTTTTGGTGTGATTTTAGACGGCTATAAAATCTCGTTCGTGAGGTTCAGAAGGAATAAATGGGTGGCGAATGAACCGACAGAACTATGTGAGGATTCGGTTTACAGGTTATTAGAATCGATCATATCGCTGAGAAGAAAAGCAATAGATGCGGATTTCTTATTGACGGATTTTGGTCCAGAGAGCGAAACGAGTGAGAAGGTCATCTCCGTTTTATGCACGGCGTTAGAGAAGTCGAAATCATCGAGAACGAAGATGCTTTTTCGAGATTGGAAGCGTGTATTTTCGCAGGTTTGTGCATACTCGCCGAGTAAATTAGAAGGGTTGATAGAGCATTACGGAGTGGCGAAAGGAAAGAGCGTGGATGTGGAGAAGTTGATGTTTGCAGTGCATACTTATTACACGCTTGTGATGAAATTATTGACCGCAGAGGTCATTTCGTTCTTCAATCCTGTTTTCGGGTCGCCATTACAGAGAATAGAGAGTGCATATTACAGAAGTAGAGAAGATTTGAGGGAGGAACTGCTCGATCTGGAGGAAGGAGGGATAATTGCGAAAATAGGGATAAGGAATTTTCTCGAAGCTGACTATTTCGCATGGTATCTGGACGAATGGAACGAAGATGTAGTGGATGGGGTTATTGAGATAGTGAAGAAATTGGGTGATTACGACCCTGCGACTGTGGAATTAGACCCGGATAGAGTAAAGGATTTGTTCAAGAGGTTGTATCAGAATTTAGTGCCAAAGCGCGTGAGGCACGACCTTGGTGAGTATTTTACGCCGGATTGGCTTGCGGAACTCGTGCTGAAGGAGGTGGAATACGATGGTGACTTAGAGAAAAGAGTTCTTGACCCTGCTTGCGGTTCCGGGACGTTTCTGGTGCTGGCAATAAAAGAAGTGCGGAGTTATGCGGAAGAGCATTTCGTAACCGATAAGAGCGAGTTATTGCGGAAAATAGTGAGGAACGTTGTTGGTATTGATTTGAACCCGTTAGCGGTTCTGGCATCGAGAGCGAATTACGTAATCGCGTTAGGTGATTTGATCAGGTATATTCCAAAAGGGGGCGTAGAGATTCCTGTTTATCTTGCAGATTCTATTTTAGTGAGCAGGAAGGTGAAATTTACAGGGGAATGGGTGGTTTATCTGACGACAAGCGAAGGTGAGTTTTCTGTTCCTCATGAAGTGATAGATAAAAATTTGCTGTCAAATGTTTTGGGTGTGGTAGAGAGTTGCGTGAAGGGAGATTATAGTGAAAAGGAGTTTGAGAAGCTGGTAGAGAAGGATATTGCGGATTTGAAAGAGGACAGTATAACGTCTTTGGTGGAACTCTACGAGAAAATAAAAGATTTGGAAAAGGAGGGCAAGAACAAGATTTGGACGAGATTGCTTAAGAATTCGTTTGCTCCTTTATTGATGGGTAAGTTTGATTTTGTGGTTGGTAATCCGCCATGGGTTAATTGGGAGAGCTTGCCGGAGCATTACAGAGAAGATACGAAGAAGCTTTGGGATTATTACGGGCTGCTTGAAAGAACGAAAGGAATGGGACTGGGGAAAGTGAAGAGAGACATGGCGATGTTGTTTACGGCAAGGTGCATTGATAGATACCTGAAAGACGGAGGCAGGTTCTCTTTCTTGATACCTTTTACGACGTACAAAACTCAAGCGGGTGCTGGCTTCCGAAAGTTTCTGGTAAAAGGCTACTGGAAAGACAAGATGGCAAATTCACCTTGCAAAGTCTTGAAGGTTCACGATTTGGTCACGCTTTATCCTTTTGAAGGCGCGATTAACCGAACCTCTTTGATAGTGATTGAGAAGAAGGGCGAGACTGAGTTTCCTATTCCTTGCGTGATGTGGAATAATCCGAGAAGTAGGGGGATGGATCAAGAGGCGAAACTTGAGGAGGTGAGGAAGGCGACAAGACAATTCGATATGATTTTAGCGCCGATAAGAAAAGGAAAGGCGAATGTGAATATGCCCTGGATGATTATTGGCGAGAAGGCTTACAGCGGAGTAATAAAAGCAATGCGAGCTTCAAAATACAAAGCGCATGAAGGTGTGAATACTTCACTAAATGGTGTTTACTGGGTGAAAGTGTCCTCAAAACTGCCACAAGGAGTGCTAATTGAAAACTTGGGAAGTGTGGGGAAGAAAAAAGTTAAAATGGTTAGGGAAGTAGTAGAAGAAAGCTTAATATACCCTTTAATTCAGGGGAGGAACGTAGATAAGTGGCATGGTCTACCGGGGGAAAGTTATATCGTAGTTCCTCACGATGAAAAAACTGGAAAAACGATGAGAGAGGAAACTATGAAGTTAGATTTCTCGAATGCGTATAAATTCTTACTGCAGTTCCGAGCGGATCTAGAGAAAAGATCATTGCATAAACTTTGGGGTAAAAGAAATCCATTTTATGCCCTCTACGACATCGGAGAATACACCTTCAAGCCATATAAGGTAATGTGGAAATACGTAGCGGGCAAGATTTCGGGGAAGGGTGCGTTTTCAGTCGCTGTTGTGGAGCCTGTGGAGGACGAGCATCTTGGGAAAAAGGTTGTAGTTCCAAATGAGAAATTAATGCTAATTCCTTTTGACGACCGCGATGAAGCGCACTATGTCGCTTCGGTTCTGAACTCTTCGGTTGCTCAGCTAATCGTGATGGGCTACACGATAGAAACTGCAATTTCCACACACGTGTTGAAGAATGTGTATGTTCCAAAGTTCAAGCCAAAAGACAAAGTTCACCTCAAATTAGCAGAGCTTTCCAAAAAGGCGCATGCGTTAGCTAAACGATATTACGAGCAAAATGATTTGGAAGCACAAGAAGAGCTGAAGGAAGTGGAGGGGGAAATTGATAAGACGGTTGCGGGATTATATGGGATTACGGATGATGAGTTGGGGGAGGTGAGGAAGACGCTGGGGGTTTTGAAAGGAGAAAATAGTGAGCGATAGTTTTATATACCTCAGTTCGTAACTAAAAGTGTGGTTGAGATATGTCAATTACAGGGATGGATAAGTGAACCTGAGTTGGGATATACTGCCAAAATGGGAGGATATGCGGACATGAATTGGATATCCCAAAGTTAACCGCCTTGCTAATTTAAGGAGACCAAAAATTGACTGAAGAAAAACTATATGAACTTGCACAGAAAAGAGTTGATGAATTTATCCAACGTTTAGAAAGATATGATCGGTTTCGTCGGTCACACTACAGCTTAGAAAGTGCAACTAATTGGATGTTAGCAATAAGTGTGGGAACGCTGTTTTGGCTTTTGGGAAGTTTTGACAAATTTGCAGTGTCTGATGTCATACCGAACAAATCATTATTTCTGCTTGCAGTTTTCTTTTTAGGCCTATCTACTATATTTTTCACTCTTGTTCGAGCAATATTGTATCTCAGACAAATTGCAATTGACAAAGCACTTGAAGATATTCAAGGATTACCTGATAGGGTAAACCTAAACAAGGAAAATAAAACTGAAGAAGAATTGAACAAGATGGTAGATCGAATAGGTATTCGTTCAATTGAACTATGGGGAAAAGCTCACAATTTAATATGCCCTACTTCTCCTTTAATCAAACTTGGTTTGATATTTTATATTGGTGGGCTGGTGAGTTCGGGTATATACATTACTATTTTTGTAGTAAAATATGTTTAATCAAAAAGCACGGCAGGGGTATTTAAATGGCTACTAAAAAACCAATGAAAAGGACACCTCAAGAATGGAGAAATATTTACAAAGGAAGATATCATACATATGAAGATTTTACAAACAAACTACAGAATCTTATCAGTGTTCTTCTGCAGGAACATAAGGTGGATGCTCAAATAGAGTCTCGAACAAAAAGTATAGAAAGTTTTGTTGAGAAGATTCAAAGAGAAGGAAAAAATTATCATAGCCCTCTTGAGGAAATTACGGATTTAGTAGGTATTAGAATAATTGCATATTATAAGGAGGATGTAGACAAAATAGGTGAAATAATAAAAACAGAATTTGACGTAGATTGGAAGAACTCAATAGATAAAGTCCAGACTCTTGACCCAGATAGATTTGGGTATTTATCAGTTCATTATGTAATATCTTTACCATCTCCTAGAAAAGAACTGACAGAATGGAACGCTTTTGCAAATATTAAAGCAGAAATCCAAGTGAGGACAGTTCTACAACATGCTTGGGCGGCAATCAACCACAAACTCATATATAAGACAGCGAAAGAGGTTCCAAAAAATTTAAGAAGGCAACTATTCCGCCTGAGTGCTTTGTTGGAACTTGCTGACGAAGAATTTTCAAATTTAAGAAAGCGTACCAAAGAGGTTGAGGAACACTACTCACAAGAGTTAAAGAAAGGCAAATTGGATATTGAGCTTGATTTATCTTCTTTGGATGTGTACATAGAATCAACAAAGCAAGATCTTAAGTGGATGAAAATAGCTGAAGAAGTTGGCTATAGCCGTTTTCAAGATAAACTACCAGAGATAGAAGAGGATCGATTACAATCAGCAAAAAGCGTTCTGCTAACAAATTTATGGTCGATTGGTATTAAAACCATAAACGAGTTGGACGAAATACTAGAGAGTGCATCTAAATGGGGAGAAGCTGTGCTTGCTCGTTTCTCCAAAATGTTATCTGATGAAGGTATCACCCTCCAAGCTAACCCTTACGAAGTTATCCTTTTCATAGTTCTATATGCAAGAGGGGAAGTTGTGACTGATGAGTTCTTAAAGCAAACAGGGATTAGGGCTGACGTACTTGCAGCCATCAGAGAAGTTATAAGAACTAAATAAAAGATAAGTAATATGAAAAAGAGAAAAGGAGATAAAAGCGATGCCTGTGAAATTTCAAAAAGTAAATACTTCTTTCTGATGGAGGAAATAACAAACAGGAGGACAAATAAAAGAATTGAAAGTCAGGGTAATGTCCTCAAATAGCCGCACTCGGTGGAAAATATTAGTGCATTTAAGGCAAAAGGGAGCCATTACCCCTTACACTACTCAAGACATTCTTAGAAGGATAACAAGATATGTTCAAGTAAATGGCTCAACAGTCGGCTTAAGTTTTGCTGGTGAGAAT
>JAGLZV010000102.1 GCA_023131215.1 Candidatus Methanophagales archaeon
CTCGCAGACCACGCCAACACCCTTATCTTATCAATATTACGCTTTTCTATCTTTGCTTTTGTGTCTATACTTCTGATGAGCAGCGGAAACGGATACCGATACCGATACCCGGAATCGCCACATGTAATCTCCTTAATCAGATTATGCTCGCCGCTTGCAACTACCATTTTCAGCTCGGTTTTATATTCGTCCACCAGCGCTTCAAATACAGCTCTTGCCTTCTCGGCATGATGCTTGATGTCCTCATCGCGGAGTCGTTCAAATCTACGCTGACTCCATCCTCCTTTCGTGTGCTTCTCCTTTACACTACTGCGAACAACCTTGTAATCAATAAACGCTTCTCGATTTGATATCCCGATAAACGTCTCCCCTGCATGTGCCAATAAGATGCCAATCACCAGATTCTGCTCTAATAGTTCTTGTAGCTGTGTGGTATCAAAGACACGGTCGAGTTTCCATCCGGATTCACCTATCGGAAACGGTGGTGTCATGAGCATGCGAACCATCCCCATCCTTTTCATGTCATAGAAGAGTGCCATACCTGTCGCTGACTCAATCCTTTGCATCAGGTATTTGACATCCTGATCAAGTTCAATAGTACTTTCAAATTCATTCAGGTCGGTGACTAATTCATCTGGACGCAGATAGACCGTGACAAGGTCTTCACTTCTTGACCTGATCGAGCCGATCTGAAACAAAAGGTCACAAGATTGAGCATTTGTTAATGTTACAGCTCGTTTGAAGGTATGTGTTAATTTGTCTGTTTTTTGCTTTTCCTCGTTCAGATTCTCAAGCGTGTGTTCGAGATTTTCTATTTTCTTCTCTGCTTTTTTCAATGCCAAATCCGCTTCTTGTTTATCAGATACCGCCTTTTTAAATCGCACCTCCTGTTTCGATAATCGCGTAGATAGCAGTTTATTTTCCGATTCAAGCTCATTAATACGTGTTTGCAGTATTTCGATCTTCTTCTCCAATTCTTTCCGATTAAACAACTTGCCAAACATAATCAACCACTGATTACACTGATTTTTCAAAAACGCAAATCAAGCCAAAATTCCCACATAGATCTATCTGCCGCAATCGCCATCCGTTCTCCGCATATCTATTTAAAATCTCTTCAATTCGCTCTTTATCAATTTTCCTCTCGCCCTGTTCCTCTTCTATGGGCAAAAACTCCACTTTGTATCTATATCTTCTCATCTTTTTCCTTTTGACTTGATTTACCCTGCTGTTCTTTTTTTCTCTTCAACTTTAACTTCAGTTTGTAGTAGCTTAGAGGATGAGAAACTTTCTCACAAACTTCGTCATTTCCAATACAGTTCCCATAAGTGCGCATTGTCGCACAGGCTGGTGCAGTGTAGCGAACACCTCCCTTATCCCCTGCAATATGCTCCACCTGATACCTCGTTCGGTCCGCATCAAAATCAGGCGAGTTCTTGTAAATCTCTATTATCTCGTCTTCAGTTAAACCTACGTTCAACAAAAAAGCAGTAACAGCGAATCTTGCACCGTGTGGAACATTTACACCTTCTTTTAAGTTGCTCAAAATGTAAGATATGCAAGGAGGAAAACAGCTTGGGTCTTTCACGAGGAAGCCAGAACCTGACTCAAAGTCAAAGCCAAAACCTGCGTCACCGAACTTTTTCCTCTTTTCCTCCAACTCCTTTTTTATATCTCCGGTATATCCATTTATCGCTTCGCATATATCAACTGGAACGTCCAGTGGCAAGTCTTTCTTTATCCTCTCATACATCGCCTCTTGAATGATTCGTACAAATTCGGGCTTTCTGAGTTTTATCATTCCCTTCTCCAACCCTCGGTTCACCAGTTTCCACCTTTTATCTCGAAGATTAGCAGTGAATCGCAGATAATCAACGAAAGGCATCTGAACCTGCTCTCGCTCCCCCGGTAATCGTAAGAAATCCACTCGTATGCCAAACTCTTCGGACATCTCGTAAATAATAGCGGTGTCCGAGCTGGAACCAGTGCTGGAATCCTCCAATAGTTTTTCGTATGCCGCTTTAGCTTCCGACAGCGCATATCTGCGGACAAGACGCTCATCACCGATGCACGACACGAGAATACGAGCAAAAGGATAAGATAATAACTCCGTCTCCGCCTGAGCGTTGCTGATTA
Source organism: Candidatus Methanophagales archaeon (assembly GCA_023131215.1). GTDB lineage: Archaea > Halobacteriota > Syntropharchaeia > Alkanophagales > Methanospirareceae > JAGXOS01. The sequence goes on from JAGLZV010000102.1 coordinate 2,137, forward strand.
TAACTTGCTTTCGGACCTTTCCATTCTTTATCGCTTCTATTATCCTCTCTTTACCCCTTGATCTTGCATATCTAAAAGTACCAGTGTGTATCAAATTATCCAGCGTAATTCCTGACTCTTCTACATATTTCGACGCCGCGGACAAAAAAGGATAAAAGCATAGATAAATCCCTTCCTTTGCTGCTTCCTCCATCGTTTCATGACGAGCCGATGCTGCCGTGTTTATTCAGACTCTATTCTCGGTGCAACCAAATAACTGACTTTTCCTTTGCCCTCTGCCACTTCAAATTCTATTTGCAGCGGATAATCTTTACCAAGATTGAGCGTTATGTTCTCCGCATGGCTCATTCCTTTGCTCATTGCCGAGATGTAGTCCAGCGAGTATAAAGAATGAAGCGTTCCCGGTGTCAGATGAATTAATTGCTCCTTTCTCAACCCTAATCTCAGTTTATCCATTTCTCCTTCCGCCTCCATATAAAACACTTCCCCATCTACACCAAGCACTATGTGGTCCCCTATCTTCTCAGCAGCGCGTATTGTTCTTCTGAACTCTTCTGTTTCGATGATTACCTGCACGGGAAACTCAAGCTCTGGAACTTTTGGCTCTTTTCTCAGCGAAGAGGGGTCAAGCAAGGAAATGGTATAGGCGAGACTGCCCATTCTCGTGAATAGTTTTTGTGCGTGTTCGTCCAGTTCCAACTCAACCTCTTCCCTTCCTCCTATCCCGAGGATTCCAAGCAACTTCACGAAATCAATGCCTATTTCAGTCTCAGCTTTGGATTCAGTCGTGCCTTCAACTTCAGCTCCGGGTTCCGCTTCCTTTGCCGCAAACCGAAATTCATCAAAAGCGTCGCTTTGCAGCTCAAAAGAAACCATTGCTACATTCGCGGGGTCAACAGCCCAGAGTTTTAAACCATCCTCCGCTATTCTCAACTTCCCTTCATCCACTATTGCTGTAATCGACTCTATACATTCTCTCAACACGTTTGCATCTATCTTAGCCTTAAACATTTCTTTTTGTTTCCTCCTTTGGTAATGTTATAACATTAAAATAAAATATGATATATTTAAACTATTTGGTGTGATGTAATGGAATACAAACAAGAACACAAACCTATAATTAAAGTTTCTGATTTAACGCGATATATGATATGTCCCCGACTGGTTTATTTCAGTGCAAGAGGGCATGAGCAGGGTGGAATAGCAAAGGGAAAGGAAAAAAGCGTGATTGAGTCTATTCTGCTGAAGGAATTAGCATTCAATTTACATAAAATTTGCGGTGGAGAGGATGAGGAAGGAAAAAGAGAGGAAACGGAAGCGGATGCAAAAAGAGTAATTGAAGACAAAGTGGATGGTGTGGAATGGATATATAAGGAAGAACTGAAAGGAGTGAAAAAGGATTTTTTTGAGGAAGTAAAAAAAGATTTCATTCGCAGCCAGAGTATGAACGTGGAAAATGATGAATGGTTGGGGAAGGTAAGGAAAGTAAACGGGATGTTAGAATTGGAGAAAGCGCATGGGTATGAACGTGAACATACGATGCTATCGGAAAAGTTGAGCATGAGCGGCAGTGTGGACAAGCTGATAAGAACAGGGGAGGAAGTTATTCCTTGTGTGATAAAAACGGGTAAATGCCCTGAGTATGGTGTATGGAGAAGCGATAGGGTGCAGTTGGCGGCGTATGCAATGCTTATTGAAGAAGAGTTTGAAACAACGGTAAAAAGAGGGTTTGTGGAATACATAAGAACTGCGGAGTTCAGGGAATCGCAGATAAGAAGGAAGGACAAGGCGCTTGCTTTACAGATATTGAAACGAGTAAAGCGGATAAAAGGGGGTGTTTTCCCAGAGAAAGGAGAGAATGCACCTTGTGATAATTGCGTCTTCGAGGAGATGTGCGATACAAAAAAGACGCTTCTTTCAAAGTTGTTTGGGAAGTGATGATAAAAATGGAAGAGCGGGGTATGAGTAGAGAGGAGATAGAGTCGTTGCTTCAGAAGAAGAAGCGGAAGGATTTAGCGTATGGAAAAATTTTGACTTCGATGTGCACGTATCCGCATGAAATAGCAGTGTATGCACATAATATGTTCCTGGAAGCGAATTTAGGTGATTCGGGGCTATTCCCGGGGACAAAAGAGATGGAGAATGAAGTGATAAGGATGGTAGGAGCGCTGCTGGGCAATGAGAACGCCTTTGGATATATCTCCACTGGCGGAACAGAATCGAATATACAGGCGATACATGCGATAAGGAACAGGAAAAGGAGGGAAGGACTGAGCGGGATGAACATAATCGTGCCGGAAACAGCACATTTCTCGTTTGACAAAATCGCTGATATTTTGAGCGTAGAAGTGCGGAAAGCGAATCTGAATGAGGATTTGAAAGTGGATGTGAACTCGATAGAAAGTTTAATAGATGACAAAACAATATGTGTGGTGGGAATAGCGGGGACGACTGAATTCGGACAGATAGACCCAATAAAGGAGCTTGCAGGTATTGCAAAGGAAAAAGGCATTTTTGTGTTTGTTGATGCGGCTTTTGGCGGTTTCGTAATTCCGTTTCTTGAAGAGAACCATGAATTTGATTTCTCGCTTGAAGGGGTGAGCGCAATTTCAATAGACCCACATAAGATGGGGATGAGCACGATTCCCGCAGGATGTATTTTGTTTCGTGAGGAGTCGTATTTAGACGAGTTAGCAGTGCCTACACCTTATTTGACGACTAAAGAGCAGTGTTCGTTGATAGGTACGAGAAGCGGTGCATCAGCAGCGGCTACTTACGCGGTTCTCAAATATCTTGGTAGAGAAGGACTGAAAAAAATTGTAAGTGAATGCATGAGGCTAACGAGGATGTTAGTGAGCGGTGCAAAGGAGATAGGCATTTCTCCAGTGATAGAGCCCGTTATGAACGTGGTAACGTTGAGTTTTCCAGCAGCAGAGGTGGGAAGGGTGTCGAATGCGTTAGAAGATAAGGGATGGCGAGTTTCTGTAACAAGAGCGCCAAAGGCGCTTCGATTGGTAATAATGCCGCATGTAAAGGAAGAGACGATAAAGATGTTTTTGGAGGATTTGGAGGATGTGGTGTAGGTGGTGTTTGTGAAATAGTCTCTGCTAAAGAAAGGTTGTAAGAAAGGTTTTTACAAATTCATAATTCCTTTTTACATTGCTCCTCCCTCTTATTATCGCACCATGCCCGGGCAACAAAAGTTCCGTATCCAGCGCTAATATCTTGTTAATGGATTTTTTAAGCTCTTCTTTAGTACCAAAAGGCAAATCAGCTCTTCCTACGCTTTTATCAAACACTAAATCCCCGCATATTAAAATCTTTTTATCCGAAGCGTAAAAACAAATGCTCCCCGGAGAATGCCCTGGTGTATGTAGCACCTTCAGCTCTGTGTTTCCTAAGCTCAACTTCTCCTCAAACACAAAATCCACATCGAATTTCTTTGTTTTTGCTTCTATGCCAAGAAACCTCGAAGTTTCCTCTCTCATGATGTCAAGATATTCCAGTTGTGATGGATGTAGTGCAACTTTTGCACCCGAAACTTCCTTAAGCGAAGCGGTTGCGTCACAGTGGTCAGGATGAAGATGCGTGAGTGTTATCAAATCAATATCCTTTGCATCCATCCCATCCTCTTGCATTTCTTCGAGTCGCAACCCGAGGTAATTTTCCAATCCCGGGTCTATGAGAACCGTGATTTCATCCTTTATCACGTAAGTGTTTGCATCAAGCAATCCTTTCTCCTTATACCAATACACGCCGTTTTGAATTCGCATATTATTTTTAAGGGGCTAATAACAGTCCTATAGTAATCAAAACCGATTCAATAAGAGCGGCAATAAGGAGAAGAGGTAAAACCAGGATGAAAAATACCCTCAAACCATTCCTCAATTCCTTTTTTAAATGCCTCTCACCTTTCCTTTTTAAAACCTCTCTCCCCAATTTTAAGCCAATCGCCGCAGAGAGCAAAAAAGCGGGGATTTCGAATATTCCATGTGGCAATATTGCAAGAAAGACAAGCAGACCCTCCTCCTGTGCAAACCAGCCGAGTAAACCACCATTAATAAATGGTGAAAAAAAGGGAAGAAAAATCACCCCCAATATGATCATTGGGTTCGCCGAAAATATCCTCACGAGGATTACACTAAAAGGGATAAGTAAAATCAATGAAAGAGGATATGTGGCATTAAATAGGCATGTGAAAGAGTTATTCAAAAATAGCACGATAAAGAAAGCCAAAAAGATTATCCATGCAGGATATAACTGTGTAAAATCTTTTACATTCTCACTAAGCTGTCGAATCCACTCCAACGGCTCACTAAATATCTCGCTCAGGAAACCCAGATATCCTAGAGCAATGGAGCCAATGAAAAGAATTGCGATGAACAAGATATAGAATCGAAGAGAATAAAGGTATCCGCTCAGCGATAATTTTTCTTCCATTTTCTTTTCTTAAACTTAAAACTGATAAGCGTTTTTATAACTAAACCCTTTTCTTTTAAAAAAGAAAAGCGTTTGCGGAAAAGAAAACAATACTATTCTGTAAAAATCTGTGTAATCTGAGGGGTTATGAAAGGAGCTAAGGTTTAAAATGAGAACGTCGAAAATATCAGGATTCTATAAGCTGGGTTCAGAGAAGAGATTAGAGATTGTAAGGGATTTTGCGGGGTTAAATGAAGAGGAGATAGGAATTCTTGGTAATACTGGTTCCCTGGGAGAAATAGCAGACAGAATGATAGAAAACGTTGTTGGCTCCATGCCACTGCCACTGGGCATTGCAGTGAATTTCGTGATTAATGGTAATGATTACCTGATACCAATGGCAATAGAGGAGCCCTCGGTTGTCGCAGCGGCGAGCAATGCTGCGAAGATGGCAAGAGAGAAAGGCGGTTTCCGGACCAGTTCCACGGAACCCATAATGATCGGGCAGATCCAATTAACCGATGTTTCCGACCCTTCATCTGCAAAATTTACCATTCTCACAAATAAGCACCGAATTTTAGACCTCGCAAATGAAAAAGACCCCGTGCTTGTGAACCTTGGCGGCGGTGCGAAAGACCTTGAGGTAAAGGTCTTTGATGCGATTGCTGGTCCAATGGTGGTTGTCCATCTATTGGTCAACGTTAAGGATGCAATGGGCGCAAATGCGGTAAATACGATGGCTGAAGCGGTTGCACCATTTATTGAGCAACTCACGGGCGGAAAGGTAAATCTGAGAATTATTTCAAATCTTGCAACGCACAGGTTAGCTTATGCAAGGGCTGTTTTTGCAAAGGATGCGATAGGAGGGGAGGAAGGTGTGGCTCGAATCGTTAGCGCATACTTATTTGCACGGTCCGACCCGTACCGATGTGCAACACATAACAAGGGCATAATGAATGGTATAGATGCGGTTGTAATCGCCACAGGCAACGATTTTAGAGCGATTGAGGCTGGTGCACATTCGTATGCAAGCATTACCGGAAAATATCTTCCATTAACGAAATGGGAAAAGAACAAAGACCATGACTTGGTTGGAACTATCGAACTACCACTCGCAGTCGGTCTCGTTGGTGGTGCAACAACGGTTCATCCTACCGCAAAAGTAAATCTCAAGATACTCGGTGTGAAAACTGCAAACGAGCTTGCGGAAATCATCGCCGCGGTGGGTCTGGCACAGAATTTCGCAGCTCTCCGCGCATTGGCAACCGAGGGCATTCAGAAGGGACACATGTCTTTACATGCAAGGAATGTTGCGATAGCGGCTGGCGCAAAAGGTGAAATGATAGACAAGGTCGTGGAAATACTGGTGCGCGAAAAGAAGGTGAGAATTGATAGGGCGAAGGAAGTGGTGAACAGCCTTTCTTTGGAAAAGAAAGCTTGACCAAAGAAACTTTTTATCCCGCCTACAGCCTATTTCTCATTATCCTTTATCTTTTCACCCTCTTTCTTTCCATCTTCGGTATGTGCTGTAATCAACGTATTGCCGGTGTGGGTTTTCAATCTGCTCTTTCACGGTGATGGACCTTTCCCTCTTCCGCTCTATTTCGTCTGTAACGGTGAAGATATATGCGTCGGAGCCTGCTCCGGAACCGTAACTTGTCATAAGTATCTTATCATCGGGTTCAGCTATGTCCAGGACAGCGGCTAAAGCAGTGGGGCATGAGCCGGAATAGAGATTGCCTATATTCTTCACCACCAAGCCGGGCTCAATCTGTTCTCTATCAAAGCCTGCCTCTATGGCTACCTGGTACGGAAACTTAGCATTGGGAGAGTGGCTGACAACGTATTGAATGTCCTTTGGGGTGAGGTTACATACTTTCAAGGCTGCCCTCATGGCGGTCCCAACGTGTTTGAAGTAAGCAGGTATTCCAGTGAATCTGCCACCGTGCTTGGGGTACTCCTCTCCATCCCTTCGGTAGAAATCCGGGGTGTCGGAAGTATAAGGAACATAACAGTCCAAGGTTGCGATGACATCTCGTTTACCGAAGATAAAGGCTGCGCCACCTGCGCCGACAGCATAGTCTAACGGGTCGCCTGCAGCAGCTTGGGAGTTGTCAGCTCCTATAACCATGACGTATTCACCGCCGAAGGTGGGATATACGACTAAAGCAGTGGCGTCGATGAATAAGTCCGTCGCTGCCTTGCAGGCAAACTGGGAGTCAATACCACCGGAGAAGAATCCATCCTCGTATTTCTCGCCGAGTTCGAGAACCTGGGATACGGTGGACATGGAAGGATTGACGGTGTATGGAGCTGACTCGGAGCCAACGAAGCACTTCTTTACCCATTGGTTGTCAATAGCTGAGTGAATGAGAGCCCTCTTGCCCGCTTCCACAGCGAAGGTGGTGGTGTCTTCATCGGCAAAGGGCAGTGTCCTTTCCTTTACGCCGAGCACCCCCTGACCTTCGTTCTTTATTCTGAACTTTGGGAGGTACACGCCGTATCCAACGATTCCAGGTTTCCTTTCAGCTTCAGTTTCAGAGGACGAGGGTTTGATCAGCTTGTATTCCTGGAATGGATAGTAATCGTCTTCAAAGGAGAAGTTCAGGCTTGAGTAGTAAATGAGACCGCTTGCTCCGTCCGTGTAGATTTTTCTAAACCTGGGCACGACCCCTCTGCCAATGAACT
>JAGLZV010000103.1 GCA_023131215.1 Candidatus Methanophagales archaeon
TTGCAGGTTTACCAAACTTTTACCACTCATTTTTCCACAACACCTCCTTTTTTTCTTCTTTTTTCATCCCTTCTTCCCCCATCTTTTTTTATCGCCCCCTTTTATCTCAAGGTCCGCCTTTTTTTAAACGAGCTTAATTATTAATAGACGAATACCCCTATTTAAGCTTTTCGATTTTTCGCAAAACCGAAAAACATAAAGTAAGGTAACACCAAATATTAATACAGCTAACTATCTATCGCTAAACTTTACTAAAAACAAATAGTTTAAATATAGGCATGTTAAAGGGATACACATGAGCAAAATCGAAAAGATATTTGGAAGAAACGCGCAACTTATTGTCTTAGAGTATTTAATAAGAAATCGTGGCACAACAACGTATTTATCTGGCATTGCAGAGGAGACCGGGCTTTCTCACTCCAGCGTTGCACGAGTAATCGAACCGCTTTTGGAAATGAATATCGTAAAAGAGGGCAAAGTGGGCAAACAAATAAGAACGTTCACGTTGAACGAGGATAGCGAGGTGACAAAGTTATTGATACGTTTTTATGAAGATTTGAACAAAATACTTAAGAAGAGGGTTTGATGTTTTCTTTTCCGTAAACGCTTTTCTTTCCCGCTTCGTAGAATATCACCGCCGCACCATCACCCAATATCTTCTCCGCCTCTTTTTGTAAAAATCCTCCACAGAAAATACATTAAAACAAGAACCAAAATCAAAATTACAACTGCGATGATGATATAAGGCAAGAGTTTAACTATCAGCCATAATATGCCTAAAAGAATGAGAAAGATAAGCAATAGAAACACCAATGCCGGTATCCCGCTCAGAAACCATGAGAATCGCATTCTCTCACCACTTGCACCATTTCCTCTGCTATTTTCGACAACCGAAGCCATGTATTTGCCGCTGCTCTCACCTTCACTATATCATCACCACTTATACATACGCTTAGTTTATCCCCTTTGAGAGCGACATCAACAAAAAAGCGTCTGTCTTTATCTTTGTCCTCTAATTTTGTCTTATTCTCTTCCTCTTCCTTTAGGGACTCATACACCGTTTTTATTGTCTCTTCTTCATTCTCAAGCACAAATTCCGCTTTGATTACCATTCTATTCTGCTTTTACTTTTTTCACCACCACTTCCGGTCTCTCTTTTCTCAATGCTCTATATCCACAATATGGGCATCTTACCCCAGGATATTCAGTGGTTATCTCTACAATCCTTTTGCACCTTAAGCAGTAATATCCCATACTCTATTTTTCACCTCACTCCTCTACTTCTACCTCTACCTTGGCTTCAGTTTCAGTTTCTATACCTGTTCCCATTTCTGTTCCTACTCCTCTTTCTTCTATCCTCTTTATCACCCTCTGTGCTGTTATGCCCATCGGAGTTTGTGGGATATAGGTTCCCCCAGTGAAGGTGAAGCCACATTTTGAACATTTCCATATACCTGTGCCTATCCTTGTCACTGACTTCTTTTCACATTTTGGGCACTTGTGTACGGCTCTTGTCTTCTCTTCTATCTCTGCAACGGCTTTTCTTATTTTCCGCCCGTATCTCACTCCAAACCTGCCTGCGGATTTTGTTTTCTTTCCCTTCTTTCTCTTTTGCTTCCTCGCCATTTTTTCACAACCGAACTTTTCTTTTTGGATTTGGAATTGAAATTAAAATAGAAAAGGTTGAAGTAGTATATATTTATTGTAATTCTATCAGGGAAGGGATTTTGGGATTTTCGAAAATGAGGTTATCAGACTTAAAATTGGAAAAAGGGATGAAATCTATTTTCGGTGATAGCGACGTAGAGCTCTACCCGCCGCAAGAGGATGCGATAAGAGCAGGTTTGCTCGATAAGAATAAAAATTTCATCATCTCTTCACCTACGGCAAGCGGGAAAACGCTGTTAGCGGAATTGGTGATGTCGAAATCAATTTTACACGATTCCGGAAAATGTCTTTATGTCGTGCCTCTAAATGCATTAGCATACGAGAAATACCTGAATTTTAAGGATAAGTACCATTCTGTTGCAAAAATCGGCATATCAACGGGTGATTACGAAAGTTCCTCGAGGTATCTTGAAAGATATGACGTCATAATTCTCACACTGGAAAAGCTGGACTCACTCACAAGGATAAAGCCCGCATGGTTAAGAAAGATTTCGGTTGTAGTTGTTGATGAGGTGCATGTGATAGGAGACGAGAAGAGAGGACCAAGGTTAGAAGGAGCAATGGCGCGGTTCATGAGCTTTAATCGTGCTGCGAGAATCATTGCTTTATCTGCAACGATACCAAATGCAGAGGAGTTTGGAAACTGGCTGCATGCATCTTTGATACAATCCGAATGGAGACCAGTGCCTTTAAAAGAGGAAGTATTCCTGGCAAAGGACGACAAAATAATCGAGCGAGTGGTAGAGGAGGTAAAAGAAGGTTCGCAAGTCCTCGTTTTTGTAAATACGAAAAGAGGTTCGGCATCTTTTGCAAGAAAAATCGCAGCGCAGTTGAAAATGGCGAATAAGGAGTTGGCCAAGCTCGCAGAGCACGTGGATATTGGTGTGGACGACCTTGCAGAGATGGTTGAGTGTGGCGTTGCTTACCATAACTCGTGGCTGCACCCGGAGCAGAGGAGAGCAATAGAAGAGAGTTTCAGGAACAGGGTGTTAAAAGTGATATGCTGCACGCCAACGTTGGCAATGGGTGTTTCTTTACCCGCAAAAATGGTTTTAATCCGGAATTATAAGTTTTTCACACTTGGTAGGGGAAATGAGCCGATGCCAGTGTGTTGGGTGAAGCAGGTATTTGGTCGTGCAGGAAGACCGGAATATGATGAGTATGGAATAGGGCTGATAGTGGCGAGGAGTGAGGATGAGCGCGAGGAAATAGAAGATTTTTACATAAATGGTGAATTAGAGGAGATAGAATCTCGGTTTTCCGCAGAAGCAATGACAGAGCAGATTCTCGCAACTATCGTAGCCGGCGCTCATCGTAAGGATCAAATCTACCAATTTCTCGACAGCACCTTCTATGCGTATCAAAACCGAGATGAAATGGAACTCGTAAAAGAAGAATTGGAAGACATACTGGCGGAATTATCAGAGGAAGGGTTCATAGAGATGAAAGGATATGAAATAATAGCTACAGGATTTGGGTCGCTCTCTTCCAGGCTGTATTTATCCATGAAATCAGCATTGGAGCTAAGAGAGGGAATAGAAGTTTTAA
>JAGLZV010000104.1 GCA_023131215.1 Candidatus Methanophagales archaeon
GAAATAGCAAGCAGCTTTAGCGACAATCTTGAATGGGTGTATAACGGTGCGTATGCGTTGGGTAGTGCTATCGTCACGCATGCATGGATAGATGAGCTCACGTATCCAGAGATGAAGGAGAAGTTCGGAATATATCCCGGAGAGATTCACAATAATATCTATGTTTTAGAATGGATCTGTTATGCAGCGTCGAGGATGGCAGGATATCTTCAAGACGCAAACATGTATGCGAGGCTAAGCGTGTTAAAGGACAGGATTAAGCATGGGATTAAAACAGATGTGCTCGGATTGGTTTCCATAAAAGGTGTTGGAAGGGTGATAGCAAGGGGATTGTATTCAGCAGGGTTTAAAAGCCCAGAAGAAGTGGCAAGAGTCGATATAGCGCAGTTGGAAAGAGTTCCTGGTGTTGGAGAGAAGCGAGCGAGGAAGATAAAGGAAGAAGCTCTGCGACAGTGCAAAATTAACTAACAATTTTTCTTTCCACTAATATCCCACTTTCTGTTTCTTCGATGAATTCAAATTTGAATTACAAACAAGAAAACCTGTGCTAAAACACTTTTGCAAGCAAAAGCGAATTCTCAACTCAACTTCAATGGTTTTGCCTCTGACCACATCTCTTCAAATTTCTCTCTTATCTCTTTTGCTAATTTCACATCCAATATCTTCGTCATCGCAAGTATTTGAGCAGGATTCTTCGGATTATTCACTTTTAAAACTACTTTTTCACGGTCAATAACTTCAAAATAAGAAGGGTTTGCTCTTTTCATCACTCTTATTTCTACTTTCTCCATTATTTTTTCTTTTATTCCACGTTCTTTCATGTATTCCATCTTTGGTATTATAAACTCCTCATTCAGCAGTGCTTTTATTTTTACTCCCCTCTCTGTGGCTTTAATTGCCCCGTTAAGTACGGTGAGTTCACTATCTTTAAAGTTACATTCCTCGTTTGGATATGTATGCTGTAAGATAATGCAGATTTCTTTTTCTGCCTCTTCAAAATTTGATCTTAGCATTTCAACAGCTTCTTCTACCCCGACTGCGGTTGTCCAGAACGTTCTTTCTTTTGGTGCAGTTGGAATTTTCTTTGAAATAATCTCTTCTATCTGTGATGCTGTTTCAATCGTCTTCTGCAACTGGGTTTCCATATTCTCCCTTTTTTGTTGCAACAACGTCTTAAACGCCATTCTGGGTTTTCTTGCCGTGTATCTCTTTGGTCGGATGTTTTGAACTTCAATCAATCCTTTGGCAGCGAGCGAATTCAATTCCTGATACACTCTGCCAAAAGGAACTTTTGTTTCCTTGCATATCGTGCCTGCCTCGGCAATACCCAATTCTATTACTTTCAGGTATGCCTCGGTCTCATAATTGCTCAATCCAAGTTCCTTGAGCAGTCTTTTCACTTCCATTTACAACACTTTTATAGTTGTTTGTTGAGTATAAATCTTATATATACCCTATGGGGAATGGCATATATAAAGGTGTATTATGAAAATAAAAGAATCATTCAAATGGATTTTGATAGCGATTCTTCTACTGTCGCTCTTCACACCCGTTACCAGCGCTCAATCCTCTTTGGCTGCGGTTACGATCACCGACTACACCATCCAGCCAGAGATTCTGACTCCAGGAGAGCTTGG
>JAGLZV010000105.1 GCA_023131215.1 Candidatus Methanophagales archaeon
GCACCACTTCTTTGTCTATTGCCATCCCCTGCACTAACTCGGTCTCTCCTATTCTCCCTCCAACTTTCTTCTCCACGTTTATATTATCCGTGTCAACCACTCTTTTCCCTCCGTGACCAGTTTCCGCGATTGCCTTAACCGCTTTTATTGCAATTCTCGAGAGGAAATTACGATAAGCCTCCGAGAATTTTCCGGTTATTGCGGTTCTTGCTATTTTCTTCAACTCTTCGTCATTGTTTATGTCTATATCCGTAGCAACTTCCTCCAGCACCTTTCTCGCCCTTTCTGCCGCAAGTCTGTATCCTGATGTGATTACCGATGGATGTAATTCCAGCTCCAATAGCTCCTCAGCCTTCTTTAGCAATTCGCCACCAATTACAACTGCGGTTGTCGTGCCGTCGCCTGCTACCTCATCCACCGTTTTCGCAACTTCCACCATCATCTTCGCTGCTGGGCTATCTATGTCCATCTCCTTGAGAATGGTCACGCCGTCGTTTGTTATAACCACGTCACCAAGAGAATCCACAAGCATCTTATCCATCCCTTTTGGACCCAAAGTAGTGCGAACAGCAGAAGCAACTGCTTTCGCCGCATTTATGTTCGTGCTCTGCGCCTCTCTCCCTCGTGTTCTCTCACTCCCTTCTCTCAACACCAATACAGGTATTCCACCTAACTGTCCTGCCATTTTTATATTTCCCTCTCTAACTAACTATACCTTATACCCTTCTTCCACTTTGAACTATAAGCTAACTCTACGTAACATTTACCATTTAACCATATTAATATAAATATTTTGAAACGGAAGGTGAGAGGGAAGAGAGTATGAGACTGGTGATGAAGTTTGGAGGAGGAGCAGTTGCCGATGGTGGAAAGATAAAGACAGTGGCAGATTTGATACGGAGGTGCAAAGAGGAAGAGAAGGGAAAGGAGAAGGAAAAGGAAAAGGAAAGAGAAGGAATGGTCGTGGTGACCTCTGCAATTTTCGAGGTCACAGATATATTGCACGAAAACGCAGTCCGGATAGCAACAGAAGGAAAAGTGGAAAAGGTAAAAGAATTCGTCGAGGATTTAAAAACGAAGCATGTGGCAGTGGCGTCTGGGGCAATAGACGATGAGCATGTGTTGAACGTAGTAAAGAAAGAAATAAGAGAAAGAGTGGGGGAGATGGAGAAAGCTTTGATTGGAATATGCCTCTTAGGGGAATTGACCGAGAGGTCGCTTGACTACATCGTCTCTTTCGGCGAAAGATTAGCGGCGCCCATATTGGCTGGCACGTTACAATCAATGGGAATGAATGCGGTGCATCTTACCGGTGGTGACGCCGGGATAATAACGAACGAGGGCTATGGTAATGCGCAGTTAATAAGAGGTGCAGAAGAAACGATAAGAGAGAGAGTTATGCCTTTATTGGGCGATAATAAAATACCCGTCGTTAGCGGATACACCGGGGAAACGAAGAAGGGGATAATAACAACGCTGGGTAGAGGCGGCTCGGACTATACCGCCACCATAATTGGAGCCGCGATAGATGCCGATGAAATATGGCTCTGGAAGGAAACTGAAGGGATAATGAGTGCAGACCCCAAGATAATACGGAATGCAAGAAAGATACCTTATATTTCATACGCAGAGGCGATGGAACTATCTTATTTCGGCGCTTCTGTACTCCATCCGAAGGCGATAGAGCCTGTGATGTGGAAAAAAATACCGATACGCGTGAAGAATTTGTTCAATCCAGACGATGAAGGCACACTTATTGGCGAGAAGACAGAACAAACAAAAAAGGCTGCTAAAGCCATTACTCTCATTGAAAACGCTTCTATCATCAATATCGCAGGAACTGGTGTGAGGAGTATATCGGACGTTGCAGCACGTATATTCTCTGTCTTAGCTGCTGAAAATGTGGACATCATAATGATAAGCCAGGGCTCATCAGAAAGAACAATATCCATCGTTATAGATAGTGCACAATTGGAAAGAGCCGTTAACGCGATTCAGAGCATAAACATTGACGGCACCGTGATAAGGGATTTTACATCTAATAGCGACGTTTGTGCAATGGGTGTTGTTGGAGCAGAAATGGCAGGAACGCCGGGAGTTGCGGGTAAGGTCTTTTCCGCTCTTGGTAAAGAAGGAATAAGCGTGATAATGATCTCACAGGGCAGTTCAGAGTTTAATATCTCCTTTGTAGTAAAAAAGGAAGATGCGTATAAGACGGCACAAGCAATACACGATGTGTTTGAAATGGGGATGTAAAATAAAAAGTATAAACCTATTTATCTTATGGAGATATTAATTTAATGGGAGGATATAAAAGAGAAAGTGATGCCTGAATCGAATGAGGTAAGCAATAAGGGTGAGGATGAGCAAGTGGAAACCGAGCTGGCAGCAGGTGCTGAAATAAAAACAACCGAGGAAGTAGAAGTTCCAAAGTTGCTGATAGACCAGGTGATAGGGCAGGAACGTGGCGTGGAAGTGATAAAGAAGGCTGCTAAGCAGAGAAGACACGTGATGCTGATAGGCACCCCCGGCAC
>JAGLZV010000106.1 GCA_023131215.1 Candidatus Methanophagales archaeon
CTGGAGCACAAGAAGGACTATAGATTGTTCAAAACCGAAGGGTTTGAGATAGGCAAGGTGAACGGACTCGCAGTAGTGGGAGATTCGGGTGTGATGCTCCCAATAATCGCAGAAGTTACGCCAGCGCAATCAAGGGAGGAGGGGAAGGTAATAGCAACCGGTAGATTGCAGGAGATAGCACAGGAAGCAGTACAAAACGTTTCTGCAGTATTCAAGAAATTCACCGGGAAGGACATATCTACGAAAGACATTCACATTCAATTCGTAGGCACGCATGAGGGTGTAGAGGGCGATTCAGCCAGCATTTCCGTTGCTACCGCTGTTATTTCTTCTTTGGAGAATATCCCGGTGGACCAGAGTATGGCGATGACAGGTTCTCTGTCCGTGCGAGGTGATGTTTTGCCAGTGGGAGGAATAACGCCGAAGGTGGAAGCGGCAGTACAGGCGGGCATCAAAAAAGTATTGATTCCTCAGGCGAATCTGAATGACGTGCTTATCGAGGATAGATATAAGGATAAGGTGAAAATAATACCGGTGGTGACAATAGAGGACGTGCTTGAGCATGTTTTAGTGGGTAAATTGAAGAAGAAGTTCATAGAGAAGATAAAAAGTTTCACAACGGGAGTTGAGAAGATCATTCCGGAGAGCGTTGTGGATAAACGTGTGATTCGGCAGTAAAACTTTCTTTTAAAAAGAAAGTTTTATCAAAGAAACTTATATCAGGAAAAAGAGGTTTATTATCGTTCTTAGCGTAAGATAGTGTCACTTTAAAAACATCAGGCGAGAAAATAACTTGCTTAGAGTTTTTACGAAAGAGAAAAAGAGGGTGATAAAAGCATGGAAATAACTGAAAGTGAACACAGGATGGGATTATTATAGCTATTATAAGCTCGTATATTATATTTCACCTTTCAAATCATAAATCGCTTTCTTTAGTGTCATAACTCCAGAACCTCACGAATTCCCAACCGGTTTACGAGCTCAAAAAGAAGCCCCTGCTTGAAATTTGAGTATGCAACCTTATTTGGAACTGCTATGGATACTTTTCGCTCTGATAATTTTGGATATGCTCCCCTGAACACGACCTCAATTTTTCTTATCCATCCCGGTATCTCCTCAGTTATAAAAACCACCGGATGGTCTCTCCATTCTCTAATATCATATCTCGACAAGCTATCAGTAACCACCAGGTGAAGCGTATCGCCTCTTACAAGCATGTCCCCAGTAAGAAATAGAAAGTTATCATCCATTGTGAATCCGCTGAAAGACCCCTCGACTTTATCTAATTCTTCTTGTGAAAATTTACTCCACTCAGCAAATTCCGCTTCCCGCTCTTTCGCTCCTTTTTTCGCAGCCTTTACAAGTTCTTCCTTCTCTCTTTCAAGCATTTTGGTCATGGGCATCGCAGCAAGTTTCTTCGCTCTCCACTCTCTTACCTTTTCTTTTGCAGCCCCTATTTTATCCTCACTTTGATATAACTTCAAGAATTCCCTTCTATGCCTTTTTCCATACACGCACAGATTCTCCTTGATAAACTCCTCTTCTAATGAATGGAAGACCGCAGGTGAAAACATTTCTGAGATGTCACTTTTTATAATATCATATTGTGAGAACTCGCCGATTCCATGTATGTCCATTTTCAAAAGTAATTCTATCATTTTTAGTGCCGCTTTATCCCCTTCTTCCACCGCTTTTTCAAAATATTCCGATAAATCGCATGGCTGAGGTGAAAATCCGGCTGCAATATCGTTGAAAACCTCTTCATAGCCCGACAAGCAAAGATACTCGTTATAAGCACCTATTTTTATAATACCTTCCCTTCTAAGCAATTTTAACAAATCCTTGCAGTCCTTTCCTGTCAGTGCATTGAAGTTTTTCACAAGTGCTTCTTCTGCTGTATAACCTTCCAATAGATAAAATATCCCCAACAGTGTCTTCACATCCTCATTTGCCTCTGCCAAACTCGAAATTGTGCTTCTATATTCCTCAGGAAACATTTTTTCCGCCTCCTTCACTTCCGTTTTCACCCAACAACCGATCCACGAGCCATTCTGCATCGAAGGGCTCTAAATTATCATATCCCTGACCTGTGCCTAAGAATAAAATGGGTTTAGAGGTAGAATGGGCGATGGAAATAGCAGCTCCTCCTTTCGCATCTATGTCAACCTTAGTTAGTATCGAAGCATCTATTCCTACGACTTCGTCGAATTTCTTCGCTCTTTCCACTGCATCGTTCCCCGCAACCGCTTCATCCACGAATATCACCAGGTCGGGCTTTGTCACCCTGCATATCTTCTTCAACTGTTCCATAAGATTTATGGACGTGTGCATTCTTCCTGCGGTATCTGCCAGAACCACCTCTTTTCTATTCGCTCTCGCATATTTCATCGCATCGTACACAACCGCTGTGGGGTCTGCACCATATTGATGTTTTATTACTTTTATTCCTAAGTTAGATGCATGCTTCTCTATCTGTTCAGTTGCACCAGCTCTGTAAGTATCCGCAGATGCAATCACCACCGAATGCCCCTCTACAAGCAACTTCTTCGCTACCTTTGCAATACTCGTGGTCTTACCAGTCCCGTTCACGCCGACAAAAACGATATTTACAGGCTTCTCGCACTTATCTATGAACTTCTCAAGATCGAGCTCTGCATCAGCAGAAAAGACCTCCAACAACGCATCCTTTATCGCTCCTTTCACTAATCCTCCAGTATCCACGCCCCATTTCTTCCTCTTCCCTACCAATTCTTTTTTCACACTCGATATAATCTCCTCAGCCACCGACAGTGCAACATCACTCTCCAATAGCGCTATCTCCAGCTCTTCCAAAGGCTTTTCCAAATCTTTAACATCTAAAATCGTCTCTCCCTCTAATAATGCCTTACCCTTCCCTTTTATCTCCTTCCCTACGGTTTCTCGAAATTCGCTGAGCTTCTTCCTTAACTTGTCAAACATCTTCGCTTTTCCTTTTTTCTCTTTACATTTCTGTTTTAGTTATTAGTTAGTTCAGGTCTGACTTTGCCTCCCAGTACCAGCCGCGGAAGCAAGCTCTTGCAATCGCATCTGTAATTTCTGCGCTTCCTGTTCCATCTTTTGCAATATCCCGGTCATCTCACGCTGTGAATTCTCTAACTCGCCCCTCTTTTCATTAAGATACTGCATCGAAGAATCCGGGTCTTTTTCTGCACTTACTCCTCCACCTAATCTAACTATTATCTTGTCAGTATTGCTGAGTGTGACATAAACCGATGAGTTAGCTCCTATTGGCACTATCAGCTCGTCTCCTGCTTTCATGCGCTTTAACTGTTTTATCGTCTCTGTCGCCTTCTCATGCTCACCTATTGCCTGTCTGACAAAAAGCAATTCTTGAGACGTTGCCTCCGCCTGCGCCTGGTATTGCCGCAATCTTAAAAGCAAAGATTGCACTTCCGCCTGCTCTCTATCCATCTCAGTTACCCCTTTCTCTCTCTCCTCCATTTTTATCGCCTTCAAGATTTATTACTTCTTTTACCTTATAAAATAAATAATGAAAATAAAAGGCAGGAGTATCTCAAAGGGAGTAGCCACCGGAAAAGCATTGATTTCAAAGCAAAAAATTTCATTCCTCGGTGCAGTAGACCCTGTTACGGGCATCATCATAGATAAATCACTTGACATCTATGGAAAAAGCATAACAAATCGCATTTTGATATTTCCCGGTGGGAAAGGCTCAACTGTTGGCTCTTACGTAATATACCAGCTTAAGAAGCGTGGGAAAAGCCCGTATGCCATGATTAATCGCCGTGCCGATACAATAGTGGCAGTGGGTGCGATTATAGCGGAGATACCTTTTGTTGACTCGCTTGAGATTGACCCGGTTGAAGGCGAACTGATACGGGACGGAGAGGAGGTGCTTGTGAATGGAACCGAGGGCTACGTTGAATTACGATGAAGAAAATGAAACGAGGAAAACACTGGAAAGGCAGGGCTATCATTTTGTAGGAACGCACAAACACAGCGCAGTGAAAACGTGTTTATGGTTAAGGAAATCTATTAGAGGAGAGGGGAATTGTTATAAGGGTAAATTTTACGGTATTAGTGCGCATCGGTGCGTCCAGATGACGCCTTCCATTTTCTGCAACCAGAGATGTGTTCATTGCTGGCGCCCTCTTGAGGCATTTAACATAGGTACAAAAGATGTCGTTTGGGATTCTCCTGCGGAGATCGTAGAAGGGTGCATAAAAGAGCAAAAAAGGCTTATTTCTGGGTTTAAAGGCTCACCTAAGACAAACAAGGATGCCTTTGCGGAGGCTAAGGTTCCAAAACATGCCGCTATTTCTCTCATAGGCGAGCCTACACTGTATCCATATTTAAAGGAGCTAATACAGGAATTCCATTCGCATGGCATGACCACTTTTGTGGTGACAAACGGCACGAAACCAGAAGTGCTGCGTGGAATAAGCCCTTCTCAATTATATTTATCCTTGAATGCACCAGACGAAGCCATTTACAAAAAAGTTGCTCATGCTAATTATTGGTCTCAAATAAAAGAATCGTTGGAAGAGATGAGAAGAAAGAAAGGAAAAACGAGAACAGTCATAAGAATCACCTGTATAGAAGGGCTGAATATGGTAAAGCCCGATGGATATGCAGAATTGTTAAAAAGAGCGAATACTGATTTTGTCGAGGTGAAGGCGTATATGCACATTGGGTATTCAAGAAAACGGTTGAGTAGAGAAGCGATGCCCACGCATTCACGAGTGAAACAATTTGCAAGCGAAATTGCAGAACTTTTGGCGTCTGCATCTAACTCTAACTATAAGATTGTGGATGAATCGGAGATAAGCCGGGTGGTTCTTATTTCAACTAAAGCTTTCTTAGAAAGAAACCTTTATCAAAGAAACCTAAAAAAGAAAAAAGTTTGATCAAAAAAATAAACTTACAGAATACTTTATAAAGCTTTTTATAAAGCCACATTCTTTATCTTAGATTAGATAAAAGATGTGAATCATAATAATAATCATAACGAAGAATGAAAAAAGTAGTGCTTGCATATTCTGGTGGGTTGGACACTTCGGTTTGCATTCCTTTGCTTAGAGAGCATTATGGCTATGATAAGGTGATTGCAGTAACAGTGGACGTAGGGCAGCCTGAGATTGATATAAAAGAGGCTAAGGAAAGAGGAGAGAAGCTAAGCGACTCGTATAGAGAAGTGGATGCGAAAGAGGAGTTTGTGCATGATTATATCTTCCGGCTGATAAAAGCGAATGGCAACTACGAGGGATACGTGCTTGGGACGGCGATAGCGAGACCGTTGATAGCGAAACACGTGGTGGAGGTTGCAGAAGAAGAGAAAGCAGATGCCGTAGCACATGGGTGCACGGGCAAGGGTAACGACCAGCTCAGGTTTGATGCTGTTTTCAGAACCACTGACCTGGATGTGGTCGCACCGATAAGAGAAATGAGTTTAACGAGGGAAGAAGAGAAGCGATATGCATCGGAATACGGCATTTCCTTTGCGACAGAGAAGAGATGGAGCGTAGATGAAAATATCTGGAGCAGGAGCATAGAAGGTAGTGAGTTAGAAGAGCCTTCTTTCGTCCCACCCGAAGAGATATTTCAATGGACTGTTTCAGCGGATAAGGCGCCTGAAAATGCAGAAGTTATAAAAATCGGCTTCGTTCAAGGAATTCCCGTTTCGTTGAATGGAACGAAGATGGGCGGTGTTTCGCTGATAAGGAAATTGAACGAGCTGGGTGGCAAGCATGGAATTGGTAGAACTGATACAATCGAGGATAGAGTTCTTGGCTTCAAGTCGCGAGAGATATACGAGCATCCAGCAGCTACTATATTATTAGAGGCGCATCGTGACCTCGAGCAGCTCGTTTTAACAAGAAACGAGCTGAGGTTTAATGATTTTGTTGATAGAGCGTGGAGTGAGCTGGTGTACCAGGGTTTAGTTATGGACCCGCTTTACGAGAGTCTCAATGCCTTTATAGATAAGACGCAGGAAAGGGTAAACGGCTTGGTGTATGCGCGATTGGAGAAGGGTGTTGCGAGAGTGGTGGGGAGACAATCGCCAAATGCATTGTATTCAAAGGATGTTTCGTTCGATGCAAAGCTTGAACAGAAGGGTGCAGAGGGATTCTCGATGTATCATGGCTTTCAGTCGAGGATTGTCAGAAGAGACCAAAAAAGATAAGATTTTGTCCATTATAGAACTCAGGGACTACTTCGAGCCTTCTGATTGTCCTTATAATGCATCGCTTTACGCCACCGTAGGAATTTCTACCTTTAGACAAGATAATTCCTCTATCGGAAAACGACCTTTGATCCTTAATACCTCTATGCCTACAACTTTACCTTCTTTATCGTAATCAAGGATTATACCCGGTGCTATTTCTTCGCTATCTTCTATGGGCTCTTCACACAATCTAAAGTAGAGAGCATCGCTTTCCATATCTACTTTAACTCTCATTTTTTCAGCCTCTTATTATTGTCGCTAAGTTTAACGAAAGAGAAGAGAATATTACCAGCAACTCCAACCACTCCACTCCTGAAAGGGACTTATTTTCCGAATATAAAACCTATTAGGTCTTCTTTTTGTTGTGATTTTGAGTTGCAAGACCGCCTCAGAATTTGCAGGGTATCCCTTTATTTTAGAGTCTTTTTCTCATCAATTGACTTAATACGCTCCATAGTTGAACAAAAAAGACTTTGAACATCTTTCTCTGTGATATAGTTTATATTATCTTTAATAGTCATTGGCTTTGCTTCTATTTCTCGTGGTTGTGGGATTGGCGTTTCCATTAATTTTATTTCTTTGTTTCCATTTATTTCAAGAGCTAAATATCTAAATAATCTAACTTTGATGTTAGTACGAATGTATTTTGCTTCTTTTATCCTCTTATCATCGAAATCAGGAGCGATTAGGAATATTTGTGGCATTTGTTCTTTAAGCTTAGTACCTTGTAATTTTTCTTTATATGCTCCAGCTATCCAATCGATCCCTTGCTCCATCAGCCAATCATAATATTCTAATGCCTGTCTTAATTGGTTTACATCTAGATTTACTTTTAATTCAATAAGTGTCAATACACCTTCAGAATCTACTCCTAAAATATCCAACCTTTTCAATCCAGAGGTTGTCTCCTCTGATGTGTTATTATTTTGAAGCCTTCTTCAATTCGGTTTGAGTCTCCAACAAGCAATACTTCTAGTTCTGGTTCATCTCTAATTTTTGCATCTTTCAATACCATCTTAACACCTCCTCTACTTTAGGTCACATGTTCCGCATTTAACAGAGCCTGTGATTTTTATCTACTACATATCTAACATTAGGTATATTTAAGTTTTGCCCTAATTCATTTAGCTCCTCAACTCCACCTCACCTTCATACACCACTTCCACAGGACCCACAAGATAAGCACCTTCTTCCTTTAGCTCCACTACCAAATCCCCGCCTTTCGTATGCACCGTAACCGGCGCACTCGCATTTATAGGAATTCCGAAAAAGGTGTGCAAAAAAGTCTTGACCTTCGCCAAATCACAAGCTCCAAGCACCAAATTTCAAATAATATTAAATTATCAAAATTTCAATGTCTGGTCAAAATTCCACCGAATTTTGAGCAGATACCTTTACATTTACCTTCACCCTTTTCTTAAGAACCGGAACTAACCGCTTTATTTCTATTTCCCCTCCCTTCTCCAGCGTATATTCGTTAATGGGCATATTCGGTGATTTTCCATTCACTTCATATACGTAAAACCCCTCTTCATCGTCTATTGATACAATGAACTCTTTATCCCCTACTTTCTTTATCCCTACACCTGCAACTTCCTTTAATGCATCCAATATGCTCGCTCCTTTCTCAACTTCTATCTCATAATCCTCGCTAAAAGTCTCCATTGCTTCATACAGCTTCTCGCGATTCACACTTAATACATGGGTCTTACCAAAATCTTTTCTCGCCACCAGTTCCGCATTCACTAAAACCCTAACGTGCTTCGCTGCCACTGGCACTGATATATCCAACGCTTTTGCCAAACCTGATACATGATACTCACGCATCATCAAAAGCTTTAGCATTTCCACCCTCGTTTTACTGCCCAATGCTTTGAATATATTCCCATTCATCTCTGTTCAACATCCCCTCCCCCTTTCATTTTATCCTCAAGGTCGTAGCAGAGGTATCCTTCCTCCTTTAAATCTTCCTTTCCTTCTATTCTCTTTGCAATCAGCCCAAAATGTTCATTTCGAATTTTATTATGCCAATCGACAAATCCGGATTTCTCTTTCAAATCCGCCATAATCTTCCTCGCTTCCCCTAATTGCAAGTCACTCCATTT
>JAGLZV010000107.1 GCA_023131215.1 Candidatus Methanophagales archaeon
CGCGAACGATTGCATTTACTATGGCATCTGGCAGAGGTTCTTGATCATACAATACTCTGAGCACGACTTTATCTCCAACGCGATATTGCCTCAAGTTTAATGGGACTATCTCCAACTCATGTCTTGCTATTAGATTATATTCTTCGGACTCATGCCCAACTGATATTGTGGTCTTTGCATACTGACAGTAATACCTTGGACCTTCAAAACCTGGATGTGGCAAATCCAATACTCCTATGTCATACTCAGCAACCACGGTGTGGTATCCTGGCATTTTTACAATGAATGACGCGATTAAGTAATCCTCTTTTTTATCCACATTCATAGCATACTTTTTATTCTGAGGATCAAAGATAAAAGCTCTTACTTTCTCGATATCCAAAATTCCATCTATCTTCATAGCATTGCCAAAGCATAACTTGCAGTCGACTTTTTCTCCTGTGTGTCCATGTTTATACTTGTGTTCTATCCACGTCTCATGCCCACGTGCAATTCCTTCAACTTTTATGAGTTCCGTCATTTTTATTCCCCCTTCTCATCGCCTCCCCTTTTTAGCCCCTTCATGCATTAACACCACGCAAGGGGCAGCGTTACCAATTTCACGCTTTTTGTTTCATTTTCGCACTTTTCCCTTTATTTTATTCTAAAGATAATATATTAGGATTTCATTATTAACGGTATATAAAAATTTTTTGATTTTTTTCTTACTTCCAATTACGATAAAGCTAAAAGATAAGATAGAATCAACGACGCCTACGCTTCATAGCAATCGAAATGGAAGTTGCCACGCGGGCACAATAAAAAATTCAACCCCCTCCGAGTAATTACTCCAAAATTAATTTTTTCTTTCATCATAAGAAAGGCAAAAAGAAGCAATCAGCGCATCCAATTGAATCCGCTCATTTGCACCCTCTGTAATTCGGTAATCTGCTTCTCCAATTCGGTCCATCAATTCCACCTTCTTCCGCGCCGTAATGTCCATGTTTATCATGAGCCGGTGCATCTGCGCTAATATTTCGTCACCTGATATCCCTTTATCCAACAACTCCTCTAATTTATCCAGCGCGTCAAAAAATTTGCCGTCTAATGCCTCTTTTATCAACTCTTTTATCTCCTCAGGTCTTGCAGTTGCCGTTATCTCGTATATCATCTCTGGTTTTATTTCACTGCTCAGCACTGCAGCACTTTGCAATGCGTTTACTGCTCTTCGCATGTCGCCCATCGAAACATAGTTTATTGCCCTGACAGCGTCTTCTGATAACTTCACGCTCTCCTCATCTGCTATATATTTTATACGAGCTGCGATTGCATCGTAAGAAAGTGATTTGAACCTGTACACGGAACATCTTGACTGTATGGGGTCTATTATTTTAGAGGAATAATTGCAACTGAGAATAAATCTGCACGTGCCCGAATATCGTTCCATCGTTCTTCTCAGCGCAGACTGTGCTGCATCGGTCAAAGCATCCGCCTCGTCGAGGAAAATGATTTTGAATGCGGCATTGCCAATGGGCATGGTTCTTGCGAAGTTCTTTATCTTGTTGCGGACCACTTCTATGCCCCTTTCGTCGCTCGCATTCAACTCAGTAAAGTTCTCCGCCCATGTATCACCATACAGTTCCCTCGCCATAGCAACGGCAGCGGCTGTTTTTCCTAC
>JAGLZV010000108.1 GCA_023131215.1 Candidatus Methanophagales archaeon
CCCGCAGGTCCGGAAAAGATAAGATGCGGTAGGTTTCTTTTCCTGACATAAGACTGAAGATTATTTATTATGGCGTTCTGCCCTGCCACCTCTTCCAGCTTCCTTGGTCTGTATTTCTCAGTCCATATCTCTTCTCTCTGCATCTTCTAGTACACTTTTTCTTTTTATTTTGTATACTGATAAAGTATAACTTCCTTCTATTTAAGACGCGGATTTACACTGATTTACGTGGACTTATTTAAATTTAAGTTTGACATTGTTGATTTTTATCATCTGTGTTAATCTGCGTTAATCTGTGTCGAAAAAATAATTTATTTTCTTGCAAAACACTTTCTTTAAAGAAAAGTTTTAACATAAAGATATTATGGATTTAAATCTGGCTTTTGGATTGTTGTTGGTGAAGGTGTTTATCATGCTATTCGTGATAATGGACCCTTCAGGCAATATTCCCATATTTATGGCGCTAACGAAAGGTATGAGGAAGGAAGAAAGGAAAAAGGAGCTTAATTACGCTGTTTTGGTTGCTACAATTCTACTCCTCCTGTTTGCCTTTCTTGGAAAGATTATTCTATCTGTGTTGGGCATAACTACAAATAGCTTTATGATAGCAGGCGGCATCCTTCTTTTGTTCTTCTCCTTTGATCTTTTACGCGGTGAGCACAAATATGTGGCTAGTGGAGAATCCGGAGCGGGAGTAGGTGCAGTTCCCTTAGGAACTCCTTTGCTCGCCGGTCCTGGTGCTATAACGGCTGTTATGGTGATAATACAAAAAGAGGGAGTTCTTTTTGTTCTTTTTGCTATTTTCTCCGCTATCATCGCAACAAGGGTCGTATTAGGGCAATCAGAAAGGATACATCAGATATTAGGGAAAGTAGGGTCGGAAGTGTTAAGCCGCGTAATGGGGATAATAGTTGCGGCAATTGCAATAGAGTTTATTGCGGGAGGGATAGTAGGGATGTTTTGATAAATACAAAAAGATGGGTTCTGTTGAACCCCTGGACTTTCTTGATGTTGCAAAACGCCATTACTTATTAACCTCTCTATTGAACTCAAATAATTTTGGTGATTTAAATTCCATTATACAGTCCCTGATTCGTCTTTCTGCCAATTTTACATAATCTTCATCTACGTCATACCCCGCATAATGTCGTTTCGTTTTTATTGCTGCTATCGCAGCTTGTCCGCTCCCAATAAATGGGTCTAAAACAACCTCTCCTTCAAAAGTATAAAGTTGAATCAATCTATAAGGTAACTCCACAGGGAAAGGTGCTGGATGTCCCACTTTACGAGCGGATTCTGCTGAAAACGTCCAAACACTTTTAGTAAACTCAAGAAATTCTTCTTTAGAAATAGTGTTTTTTCTTTTGCTGTTATTTTTTCTGCTAAATGTGCCCTTAGAAAAAACTAAAATATATTCATGAATATCTCTCAAAGTCGGATTAGCAGCAGAAAGCCAGCTTCCCCATGCAGTTGATGGGCTTGCACTTGAAGCTTTATTCCATATAATCTCTCCTCTCATCAGAAATCCCAAATCAAGCATATCTTTCACGATAAAAGCATGGAGAGGGATATAAGGTTTCCTTCCTAAATTTGCTATATTAATGCATGCCCTTCCCCCTGGAATAAGTACTCTATGAACTTCTTTCCACACCCCTTTTAAAAATTCTAAGTATTCTTCAAGTGTAAAATCCTCATCATATTCTTTCCCAACATTGTAAGGTGGCGAGGTCACCATTAGATGAATACTATTATCAGGTAGCTCTTCCATATTTTCAGAAGATTTACAAAAGATTTTATCCATGAACCGCGGAGGGATATAATTTTCTGCATATTTGACTTTCTGCTCCAGTGGTAACCCTGCATATAATTTGCTCGCATAAAATGCGGAAGAATCGTGATTTATTCTACCGGGGGAACCAAATGAGCTTGTTTGAGTTCCTCTTTTACTTCGATTAGCCTTCATCCTCATCTTCCCTCCAATAATCCACCCACCTTTTGTATGGATTGTAATCCACTTCTGTTTTTTGCCAGAATATTTCAATAACCTCAGACATATCGTCTTCAGCTAAACTTGATAATGCTTCCTTAGTTATCTCCACACCTCTTGGATTTGTTCCTGGTTTAGGAAGTTTGATATATCCTTCTTTGCCTATTCTGTCAAAAAGTCTTTTCTGTGATTCTAAGGGTAGGTAATAAAATCCTCCTGTCCCGCCCCAATTAATCTGTATAAGCAAAATGTCACAGTGTGGATAATAGTTTTCACGGAATTCCCTTGCCTTTTGAGTATCAACCGTCCATATAAGTTTAACTCCACCAAATCCTCTACTTGTTATCGTTTTGATGGATACAGGCTTGCCAAACAATCTTACATCAACCTCTGGTTCTGTTATAGGAATTTCTGTCTCCACATTTGCTTCTCCAAATTTATAGATGAGCAAAGCGACAATTATCCTCTCACGAAGAGAGCCAACTTCCATTCCTATCGTTCCTGCTCTTGAGCTTTCTAATTCCGCAAGCTGAAACAAATAGGGTAGGCGTGTTTTAATTCTATTTACGAGTTTTTCATCCTCAAATATTTCTATTAGGCGGCCGGACATTTTTTATTCCTCCACATAGCCAAAATGGCGTATTTTTTTACCTGTACCCTTATTTTTAATCTTACCCATAGCATTATTACTTGCATCTTACATAAAAAGATAAACATAGAAAATAAACTAATAGAAACAATAGCCTCGGTAGCTTAGCTTGGATGAGCGGCTGATTTGTAATCAGCAGGTCGAGGGTTCAAATCCCTCCCGGGGCTTATAAGCAGATGTTTAAAGCCCTTCAAATTACTGTTTTCTTCGCTTTCTCTCTTCTTCTAAAAATTCGAGGTATCTCTCGCCGATTTCCGGATGTCCTTCAACCAAATTAAGAAAATCCATCATGAATCTGATGCTTCTATCCTCATATTTCTCTATTTCTAAGACCCGCCTTACACAGTACTCTATCGCTTGGCTTCTGTTTGAAAATCCCCTTCGCTTTCCTATTTCCTCGTCCACCCCACGAACGATTTCTTCCTCCATCGATATGCTAAATCTGATTTTCATTCATGTGAAATATTGTGAAAGGGTATATATAAAACTTCCGATTTTTTCATATTTCGTAATCTTTATTTAACCCCCAAACCAATTTTATGTGAAGATATATGAAATCTTCATCCGGAGGCGATATGAAAAAGATGGAAGAAAAGCGAGCTATTCATGCGCGGTTGGACCTGTTCCCTGGCGACCCCGCATATGATAAGTATATAGAAATAAAAAAGTACTCAGGACTGCTGAGCCATGCGGAGTTACTAAGGCATCTTGTGATGCGATTTCGGCTGCCTAAAAAGGGAGGCGATTCCTGATGGTTATCAAAAGCGAAAGCGAAGACGGTGTCTTTCCTCGTAGCACGGAAGATCTCGACAACCTTAGTGATGAAGCGCAAGCAAAACTACAAGCATTCAGCGAAAAGTATAGCGATTTGATCAGCAATGCGAGTCTGCTACCGCAACCGCTGAGAGCGATTGCGGAGTTCGTGAAGAAAGAAGGAGGAAGAGAATAAAATGCGCAACAATCATTTCAGCACTGCTATCGATGCAGAAGCTTCCGAATTGCTCAGCGAGAAAGCGATAAAACTCGGCGTGGATAAGAAGACTATCGCAATTATTTGGCCAGATGAAGATGCGGTTCTGATTTCGGAATATGCTCGGAGAAGGTACGAAGGCAATACCGGAAAGTGACGTTGTATCGTTTTGTAATTCACGAGAACAGCTCACGAGCGCAAGTAAAAGCCAAGGTCAACGGAGACAACGAAATCTATTTCAAAGAGGCGCGGCTTCACTCTTAAGCCTGATGGTTTCTATCCTATCCCTTAAAATACCTTCCACCCAACAGGCGGAGATATGGAGCTCGTGAATCAAGAAATAACTCTCTTCGCCTGCCCTCTTTGCGATTTCTCAGATGAGGATTACGATGCAGTGCTCAGTCATATCTGGGATGCCCATGAAGATGAAGCCACCGATGCAATGCGACCCGTTGAAATCGGCGAGGTAGATGAGAAAGCGGGAAAAGGTTATGTGGAACTTTTCAAAGCCGAAAAGGAAGAGAGAAAAGAGGGGGATCATGTTTGCTCATACGAATCGGAGAAAATTATCGAAACGATTTCCTCCATGCAAACAGAAATCCGAGAACTGAGAAAAGAAAACCATTTCTTACATAACGAGCTATCAAGGATTTCGGAAACGACTGCTTATCTAAAAAAATCGCTTGCAGAAGAAGCACATCAGCACGGTCAGACCCGCCAAAAAATCGCAAAGTTGGAGGCGTACCTAACAACGAAAAATAATGGAAGGCGTCGAGATTTTGATCTGCTTGCGGTGGATCTCAAGAAAGAGGTCTTGAGAAGAGGAAGAAAAGGTATGGGTTACAGTGACATCATGTTCTTCTGCCGGTTCAAATCACCCCAAGAGGCTTATCGTCTTATGGATCATACAACCACGATGTTCGGCGATGAGGTAAGATTGCACAAGTCAAATTCTCATAAACAGTGTAAGAAGCTTGTCCCGTTTCAAAAATGAACCCCTCCGACCACGCCTATCCTGCCCTATTTCATTCTTATTTTGTTAATGGAGAATCCCATAGCTTTAGGTTATTCACATGTTAAGAATGGAAAAATATGAAGGCACCACCTAAAAACTGCTAAAATCTAATATGCAAGGATGTGCATGTCGCTAAATAGGAATAAGGTTAGTTATGGGAAGGGAAGGAGAGTGAAGAATAATATATATATGTTATGGTTAGGAAAAAGGCTAAGGAAAGAAGAAGTTGTTCTTAACATGTGAATTCGGGAGTGAAGAAAAAAGCTATCTTATCCTATTGCGAAAGTTATTTATATTCCTTTGTGTTATCTTTTGTTATGCCGTCACAACTTTCGCAAAAAAAGGTGAAGATAAAGATAAATATAAATATATCCAACATCGTTGCTAAATCTCAACTCGTTCCTCCTTTTTCTCTTTCTTCACTCACATCTCAATATCCCTTTGACCCTCAAGCCGTTCTTTCTCGTATCTACATCCCCCATAATCATACTAAATTCTCTATCTTCAGGACCGGTACCGTTATCTCTCGTGCTTCTCGTTCTCTCAATGATCTCGAAGCTTCGTTCTCTTGGTTACGAGCCTTTCTCTTTAACTTCGACCTAAAACTCTCCCATCATTACCAGGTTATTAACATCGTTGCTTTTTCCCAGCTTGTTTCTTCTCCTTTAAACCTTCACAATCTTGCCTCTCATCTTCCAAATTGTTCTTATGACCCTTCCTTTCTCGATGGCGAACATGCGCGTCTTGTCGATTGCATTACTTATTATTTCCGTCAGGGCAGACCTCGCTTTACTGCGTTGATCTTTCCTACTGGTAAAGTTACATTCACTGGGTTTCAATCTACTTCCGACCTCGAGGCTCATGCTCTTAAGCTCTCTTCTCTCTTGTCTCAAATCAGTCAAAATTATCCTGATGTCTTAGGACCTTCTCTAAAGTTTCACAAGCCTCATTTCTCTCCTTTTTACTCTTATCCTGATAAGATAAAGCGTAAGCGTAACAAACCTATCAAAAAACCTGGAGATTTTGAAAAATAAAATGACCCGCAGAGCTTTCTTCCGGAGAGACCGCATGAGATAAAACATAGATTTCCGGATATTTCAAAGATGATACGACTCCTAAATTCAAGACCTAAATATAGATTAGAGGACGGACTGAAAGAAACGATTGAGTATTATTATCGAAATAGTACAAGAAAATGAAGCAGGGATTCATGATGCATGATACATGATACAAGTTTGGGGGTGCATCTTGTATTTATATATATGCGTCATGAGATATTAAAATTAAGGTGTGAGAAGAAAAAATAAGGATAAGGGGGATAAAACAATGGAATGGGAAGTAGAGGAGTTGTGTAAATTAGGTAAAATTCAGCCAGAGATTTTGGAAGTAGCTCTTAAGGAATTATGGCAGAGGAAACCAGCTCTTTATAAGTCAGTAATAATAAACGCCTATCTTGATGAAAAGATAAATTTAGGAAAAGCTGCGGAGTTGCTTGGAGTACATAGGTTGGAGTTGCAAAATGAATTGAGAGAGAAAGGTGTTCCAATTCGTGGGCTCTCAAAAGAGGATGTGATAGCAGAGGTGGGGGCTATACGAGAGTGGAGAAAGAAGCAGTTGTAGCGG
>JAGLZV010000109.1 GCA_023131215.1 Candidatus Methanophagales archaeon
AAGAGAATATCCACAGAAATCTACAAATACAAAGCACCGTATCCCATCCCTTTTGAACACATCCTCTTAAAGACGAAGGAAGAAGAAGGAACGAAAGCGAAAGTTACGGCTATGTCATCATCCCGGGGAACGAACATCCCGGTGCACGCGATGTTGGAAGCAGTACCACCTGAAATTTTAAAGCATGTCATTTCGAGAGTGCGACCAGAGAAGCACATAGAATTCGACCCCGCTCTACCGCTACTCCACCTGATAGACGAGTATGAGCGAGAAATAGGGGGAATAGGAGGAGGTGTTGCAGGTAAAATCCCTTTCAGGCATTTTATAACCCTCGTGCAAATTGCAAGAGGTGATTTCTCTGAGCTTCTCGAAGTGATCAAAAGAAGTGGGTTTGAGGTTCGGGAAGAAAACGAAGAAGAAATAAAAGAGATAGGGGAAAAAGCGAGATATGTGGAAAATTGGCTGCAAAAATATGCACCTCCAAGCCTGAAGTTCGAATTGCAATCGGTGTTACCAACAGAGGAAATAAAAATTTTGTCTGATGCGCAGAAAAAGGCATTGAAGCTAATGGCACAGGAAATAAAGGAAGGTATGACCCTGAGTGCTGCAGACTGGCATAATAAAATATACGAGGTTGCTTCGGCTACAAACATGGAAGCGAAAGAGGTATTCAAAGCAATCTATATCGCGTTGTTGAAAAAGCCTTCGGGACCTCGTGCAGGCTGGCTACTCGCATCTCTGGACACTGAATTCCTTAGGGAAAGGTTTGAAGCGGCGGCAGAAATAACAAGTTAAGTGAAATCGGGAATTCGTTAAGGGTGAAAGAAGCTGAAATTTCTTCTTTTGGCACTTTCCCTCTTTCGCTACCCCCTCACGAAGCTGAAAACACGCTTTTTAATGCATCTATCCAGTAACCCGCAAAGCCGCCGATAAAGTGCCCTATTTCACTCGCCGACATGTCTTCCGGAATGGATGCATTTCCGGAAAGAATGGGCAGCAAGAAGAAAAGTGCAATCACCACCAGCACAATTATCGCTACGATTTTCATTTTTTCCTTCTGCACCTCCTTTCTTTATTTTTCTTTTCTCTTATTATAATAAAAATGTATCTATTTGCAACCCCGAATTTAAAGATTGTTGTTGCCGTTGCTATAGTCCTCTTTAACAAATAAAAGGGGAAAGATTATGTCGCTCAGGCAGCAAGGAAACCAAACTGAAAGGAATAAAAACAAGAGGATAATAATAATTTGAATCCAACTTACTGTTACGCCTAATGCCATGATAACATGGAATAGCGATGCCCATGTGCTTATCAATACATGTCCAGAGTGTGGGAATTTAGTCGTTGGTCTTAAAAAAGCAATTGCAATACCCAAAAATGCTGCAGGATTTGTTAGCAACGGTTTTTCAATGAAACCTATATGAATTTCCCTATAGGGTAAATTAAGTAGCGATTCACCAAGATAAGGAATTATTGAATCGCTTAATGTAACTATACTAATTGAGCCAAAATAACCAATCAAAACCACCACCCAGAGTTTAGCACTACTATATCTCTTGTATATAGCAGTGGTTACAAGTGCACTCAATACAATATGAGTTGGATGTAAGACATAAAAAATACTCTGGGAAATCGGAGAAATTTTGGGAAGTAAATCACCAAAAACTATTATAAGCATGATAATAATTCCTGTAACGGCGCCAAAAGAAGTGAAAGGGGCATGCCTCAGTAATTCTTTAGT
>JAGLZV010000011.1 GCA_023131215.1 Candidatus Methanophagales archaeon
GTGCCACGAGCAGATGCGAAAGAAGCGAGAAAAATACGCGAGATAGAGAACATAGGGTATAGCGTTGTAGATGAAAAGGGCAATCCAGAGAACCCTGATGCGGTTGTCGTGCTCGGTGGATTAGCGATGCCTAAGTTTGGATGCCCACCAGAAGATGTCACTCGTATGATTGAAAATATCTCGGGCGATAAGAAACCAAAAATTATCGGCGTTGGGTTCATGAATATATTTGAGAGTGAGGGCTGGGATAAAAAGATAGATTTCGATACGCTGATGGATACGACCATGGAGGTCGTGGTTAAGTAGATAATGCAATGCGCCGACCGGGATTTGGACCCGGGTTATAGGCTTTTTGCCCACCCTCCTTTTTTATCCTAAAAAGTTCTTTCTTTCGTCAACGTTTCTTTCTTTTGAAGAAAGAAGGGTTGGTTGGCAAGCCTATGTGATACCAAGCTACACTACCGGCGCATTCTCTTTTTGTTTTATTTTTCAGCATCTATTCTATTATAAACTCCTCTCCATTCTGCGGCGCTATCGCATCACAACCATAATTCTCCCTTAACCAAGTTGCAAATCCCTCCGTATTGTCCCCATGCACCGTAAATATAATCCCTGTGCCATTCCTGCAAAATCGCGACACTATTTCCTTCAGCTCGGAATCCCCTGCGTGAGCCGAGAAGTCATATTGCTCCACCTGCGAATTCACTTTCACTACCTCCCCATCTGCCTCCACGCATCCTTCCTCTACCAACCTTCTTCCGTTCGTCCCCTCTATCTGATAGCCAGTGAGCAGCACTTTGCTCCTCCGGTCTTCATGTATCTTCTTCAGATAATACAGCACAGGTCCACCATTAAGCATTCCTGCGGTGGTGACAATTACGGAAGGTTCGGAAAGGGCTTTCTTTCGCCTCTTCGAGTTCACAAACTGGGCATCACTAAAAGCAGCATTCAGCGCCTTTGCGTTTTTTAAGAACGAGGGGTGATTCTTAAACAAACCGAAAACGCTCAGTCCCATACCATCCACGTAAGGAGTGAGTCCATAAGAATGCAGAATCATCACTATCTCCTGTGTCCTACCCACTGCAAAGCACGGAACAATCGCATTACCCCCGGAATCCAAAGTTTCTGTAATGGAGTCTATGAATTCACGCTCCAATTCCTTTCTGTTTCTATGCTCTCTTCCATAATATGTGCTTTCTATGAATAGGATATCGGAGGTAGGGAAATCAGAAGCAGAAGCACTTTCCATTAAACGTGTCTCACCCGTTTTTATGTCCCCGGTATAAAAAAGGCTTATATCCTCACTCTCCTTTCTCAAATACACCGATGAACTACCGGGTATGTGCCCCGCATTACATAATTCGAGCTCATAATCCCCACCAAGGGAACCGTCTAATGCAATCCTGTCGCCGAAAGCGACTGGATGCGTATGCTCATCCATTTTCCTGATGTCTTCCTTGCTAAAGAAGTTAAATCCTTGCTCTTTCCCAACTTTTATCGTATCTCTTCCCAAAAGCCGGGTTAAATCGCCTGTCACCGAAGTCATATAAACATCTGGTGCCATATCCATACCAGTCATCAAACTTGGAACCATACCAGAGTGATCCAGATGTGCATGAGACACGATCACAGACTTTGGCGAAATACTTTCACTTCTCAGAGGTATCTCTGGAGGGTCCGATGGTCTGAGTCCATAATCTAAGATAATCTCGCCATCCACCAATATTGCAGAACGTCCTACTTCTTTACAACCACCAAGAAATTTTATTTTCATTTTATTTCGTCACCTCTTTGTCTTGCGCGGGGTTTCCACCACCGCCCCTTTCCGTTTTAGTTATCTCCACTCTCCTCAGTGGATACACCTTTTTCGCTGCCTTATATATGTCAGACGATAATTTCCCGAGTATTATCTCCTGTATATATTTATTAAGTTCTAAGCTCTTCGCTCTATTTATAATTATATCTTCCATTATCTTTCGTATTAGCTTTACCTGTGTTTCACTTGCCTTTCTTAGCGTAAAACAAGCGGATTTTACACGCATCTCCACCCCATCTTTTGTCACGACATCGATATTTGAGTCTATCTTTGAGATTCCCTTCCTTGCTAAACTCCGTAGATAACCATTATCCACCTTATGCCCTATGAACTTTGTATAAGCCGTGTTATGATCTACTTCATCTATTTCCAGCAATAATTTCAAATTCGAACTCTTTATCAGCTTGCCTGTGAGGTCACCTAAGGTCATCCCTATCCGCCTTCCTATTAACTTGGATGGCTCGTCTGCCACCGTATCCCCTGCCTTTACATCACCAAACATCTTCGGTGCTAACACCGTGTACCACTGTTTCGCTTTCCACTTATCCTTCGGTCTTTTCTTCGCCAGTTGTGCTCACGCTCCTTTATTTTATTCTGTTTCTTATAAATGAAAACTTTTACTTATAAACCTTTCTTTAAGAAAGAGAGCTTCTATCTCGAAGATAACCTAAAACTGATTCAAATATCCTTTTCCCATCGCCGTATGCGTCCTCTTTCTCTTCCTCCTTCCCCTTTCTCCTTTCTCTCGCCGTCCTTGACCATTTGGAATCTGTGAAGGCATAAAAAGCCCTTTCTGGATGTGGCATTAACCCCAATATATTGCCTTCCGGGCTACATATCCCAGCGATATTATATATAGAGCCATTTGGGTTCCAAGGATAAGAAGCATATTTGCCCTCGTGGTCAACATAACGGAAGACAATCTGGTCATTTTCCTCCAGAAGTTGTATATACGCCTCTCTCTTTTTCTCGTCAATGAAAAACTTCCCCTCTGCATGTGCGCATGGCATCTTCAGGATGCTCCCTCTCTCTATTCCTCGTGTAAAAACGCATTTCCCCCTGCTTTCATGCTTTATAAGTGTAGGGCGGCACTCAAAACGAGCGGAATCGTTTGTTGTCAATGCTACCTGCTGCATCTCTGTCTTTTCACGAGCAAATCCCGGAAGTAACCCCATTTCCACTAATACTTGGAAGCCATTGCATATCCCTAATGCGGGATTTCCATTTTCTATAAAATCCTCTATTTCTTCCCCTAACGCTCCTTTTATCCTCGCAGCGAGTATTGCTCCTGCCCTTATATAATCGCCGGATGAAAATCCGCCAGGTATCACCAGTAAATCATAATCCTTTAAATTCCTCCTCTCACGCTCCTTCACCGCTCCTATCAATTGTTTCAGGTGCACAATCTCTGTCGATGCACCCAATCTCTTAAAAGCAAAGCTCGTCTCGAGTTCGCAGTTTGTTCCTTCTATCCGCAGAATGCATATTTTCAATGTCTTCATGT
Source organism: Candidatus Methanophagales archaeon (assembly GCA_023131215.1). GTDB lineage: Archaea > Halobacteriota > Syntropharchaeia > Alkanophagales > Methanospirareceae > JAGXOS01. The sequence continues at coordinate 3,321 of JAGLZV010000011.1, forward strand.
ATTTGTATTTTTAAGACGCAGATAAAAATTGTTTTCTTTGATAAACTTTTCTTTTTGAGAAAAGGTTTGAGATGATATAAGATGGCTATGACTGCAATATACTATGAAACTTTAACTGATAAACTGGGGAAGGAAATAGAGATAGCACGAGAGGCGAGGAAAAAAGGTTTTGATCCCTCACGCCATCCTGAAATTAACATAACGAAGAATCTCGCGGAGAGAGTAGAGGCGCTCATAGGAATAAAAGGCCTGAGGGCGAGGATAAGAGAATTAGAGCGAAAAGATTACGGTAGAGAGGAAATGGCGTTAAAAATAGGATATGATTTTGTAGAGGGTAAATTCGGCAGGTATAAGAAGGTGGAAGTTATAGAGAATGCGGTTAGAACCGCAGTGGCGATTCTCACAGAAGGTGTGGTTGCAGCGCCTTTAGACGGAATATCCCGCATTGAAGTAGGTAGAAACGATGATTCGAGTGAATATATAAAAATATTTTATTCGGGTCCTATAAGAAGTGCGGGGGGGACTGCCCAAGCGCTTTCTGTATTAGTTGCGGATTATATAAGGAGAAGAGTAGGATTTGCAGCGTATTCTCCGAGGGAAGAGGAAATAGGGAGGTATGTATTGGAAGTTTCTGCGTATGAACGAATAAGTGGCTTGCAATACACGCCCACTGATGAAGAGATAAAGGAGATCGTAAGGAATTGCCCCATTTGCATAGACGGAGACCCTACGGAGGATAGAGAAGTGGGGGGCTATAAAGACCTTGAAAGAGTCGCAACGAATAAAATAAGGGGTGGAATGGTGCTTGTTCTCACTGAAGGGATGGCAATGAAGGCGCCGAAGATAAAGAGGCATGTTGATAAACTCGGGATCGAAGGCTGGGACTGGGTGGATAAGTTAGTTAAATCGAAGGTAGAGAAAGGAGAGCGGGACTTCCTGGGGGATTTAATAGCAGGAAGACCCGTGTTTGGGAATCCGTCAAAAAAAGGGTCCTTCAGACTTCGATATGGACGTGCTCGCAATTCAGGACTTTCGGCTGTCGGAATAAACCCGGCTACAATGTCGCTGCTTGAATTCATCGCAGCAGGGACGCAGATAAAGCCAGAACTACCGGGTAAGGCAGGTTGCGTTGTCCCTGTTGATTCTATTGAAGGACCGACGGTGAAATTGAAGAACGGTAGCCTCCTCAGATTAAATTCAGTTAAAGATGTTCAGAGGGTAACTGAGGAAGTGGCTGAGATAGTAGATTTAGGAGAGATACTCATTGATTATGGCGATTTTTTAGAAACAGGGCATCGTTTAATGCCCGGTGCATACTCGCATGAATGGTGGTTAAAGGAGTTGGAAGAGAAATCAAAGGAAGAAGCAGAGAAATGGCGTTTGAAGCCGCCGAGTCAAGCAGAAGCAATAGAAATCGCATCTCGCTATGCGGTGCCACTATATCCCACCTATAGCTATTTGTGGGAGGACATAACGGAGGAAGACAAGGAGTATCTGGCGGAGTGTATATGCAAAAAGGGATGCAGGATGCAAGATGCAGGATGCGAGTCAAACCTGTATCCTGTATCCAGTACCCTGCATCCAGTATTAGATGAAAAAACGCTATTTATTTCCAACGACGATGATGGAAGGGTAAAGACAATTCTGGAGGATTTGCTTGTCCCGCATCAAACTCAAGGGATGATGCAAGATGCAAGATGCAAGATGCAAGTCAAACCTGTATCCAGTATCCTGTATCCTGCATCCAGAGACCAAAAAGGCTTTTTAGCGATAGAAGAGCCGAGTGCTTTATTAAGGTGTTTGGGGATAAGCGAGGATTTGCGAAGGGGCGAATCAGTGCGGATAAAAACGAGACCAAACGCACCGACAAGAATAGGTGTTCGGATGGGAAGACCGGAGAAATCGAAAGAAAGAAGGATGAAACCTGCTCCTCATTCTATCTTCCCCTTAGGCGAATACGGAGGAAAGAACAGGTCGTTGAAGGAAGCATTAAAGGAAAAAGTGATAGAGGTGGAGGTAGGCATGAGAAGATGCAACGAATGCGGGAATGAATTTCTATCATCCTTTTGTATATGTGATAAGTGCGGGGCTTCCAACTTTCAAACTCAACAGAAGATGCAAGATACAAGATACAAGATGCAGTATTCTGCATCCAGAGACAAAAGGAGCATTGATTTGTGGGAATATTATCAGGAGACGATAAAGAAATTGGGTGAATCTTATAACAAACTGGATGTAAAATGCGTGAAAGGTCTTATTTCAAAGCAAAAAGTGGCTGAGCATTTAGGTAAGGGGATATTAAGGGCGAAGCACGATGTATTCGTGTTTAAGGATGGCACGATAAGATATGATTTTACGAACCTGCCGTTAACTCATTTTAAACCGAAAGAGATAGGATTGAGCGTGGAAAAAGCGAAGGAACTGGGGTATTCACATGACATAAAAGGCGAGGAGTTGAAAAGCGACCTGCAAATAGTAGAGCTCAAGCAGCAGGATGTCATTATATCGGTTGATGCAACATCGTATTTGCTAAAAGTGTCGCAATTTTTGGACTCGCTCCTTTCTAAATTTTATGGCTTATCACCTTATTACGGCGCATCAAGCAAGGAAGACCTCATGGGGCAACTCGTGCTTGGATTGGCACCACATACTTCTGCTGGGATATTGGGCAGGATAATAGGATTTACGAAGGCTTCAGCTTGTTATGCGCATCCTTTTTTCCATGCGGCGAAAAGGAGGAATTGTGATGGTGACGAAGACTCAATCATCCTTCTGCTGGATGCTCTGCTCAATTTCTCCTTGTTCTTTCTACCTGAGAAAAGGGGTGGCAGAATGGATGCTCCTCTGGTTCTTATTCCGTTCATCAATCCAAAGGAGGTGGACAAGGAAGCGCGTAATGTTTCCATTGCGAAGGAATATCCACTGGACTTTTATGAGGCAACTTACTCGGGGAAGCACCCAAAAGAGGTGACGATAGAGACTGCATCGAGCAGGATAGGAGAGCCGAAGGATGTTTATGGGTTTGGTTACACGCATGAGACAACTGATATCGCCGCAGGTCCTTTGAATTCGTTGTATAAGACGCTGAATACAATGGTAGAGAAAATGGAAGCGCAGCTAAGATTGGCGAGGATGATAAGAGCGGTGGATGAGCGCGAAGTAGCGGAAACAGTTATAAAAAACCATTTCCTCAGGGATATAAAGGGAAATCTCAGAGCGTTTGGCTCACAGAAGATGAGGTGTAGTAAATGCAATGCGAAATACAGAAGGATACCACTGAATGGGAAATGCAAGAAGTGTGGCAGTAAGATAGTTCCCACTGTGCACACAGCAAGTATAAAAAAATATCTTGATGTCTCGCTACGGATAGCGAAGGAGTATCACATATCGGATTACACGATGCAAAGGTTGGAGTTGCTCGAAAAGGATGTGAATTCGCTTTTTCCCGCAGCGGAGGAGCAGAAGGCGTTGAGTGATTTCATGTAGCACTTTCTTTCAGCATTGCTAAAGCAATGGAACGGCTTCGCCGTTCAAAAGAAAGAACCGGCACTAAGAAAGATTTTTCCTCATGAAAATTGCATAACTATAAATATTACTAAAAAAATCTTTAAATAAAAATGAACACTAAACTTTTGCGTGGGATTTTTCTTAGCTTTGTTCTCCTATCCATCTTATTTGTTTTTGTTGCAAATAGCGGAGGAGAAGTAGAAGGAAAAAATGTAATTTACGTGTTGAAAATAGAAGGAACGATCACAGAAGGCACTTCCTTAGACGTGGTAGAAGGTTTAAGGGAAGCAGAGGAAATAGATGCAGAAGCTGTATTGGTCGAGCTCGATACACCGGGTGGACTCGTTGATTCCACGCTTAAAATAACAAAAGCGATTTTGAATTCAGAAGTCCCGGTTATCACGTATGTAACGCCGAAGGGAGCGATAGCAGCATCTGCGGGCTCTTTCATCCTCGTCTCGGGCAATATCGCCGCAATGGCACCTGGAACGACCACAGGTGCGGCAATGCCTGTCGAGATAGGTATGGAAGGTAGAAAGCCCGCGGATGAGAAGACAATAAAATTCTACGCCGGGCATGTAGAGAGCATAGCCGCATCAAGAGGTAGAAACGCAACACAGGCAAAGCGGTTCGTCACCGAAAATGATGTGTTAAATGAAAATACCGCTTTAGAAACAGGAATAATTGACATCATCGCAGAAGATGAAACTGAGCTTTTAAACAAAGTTGATGGAATGACAGTTAAAATAGGGAATGAGAACAGGACTTTAGCGACGAAAAATGCTTCTCTATACATAAAGGAAAAAAGTGTGCGTTCTTCCGTGTTAGAAACGCTTAGCAACCCTCAAATAGCGGTTATACTTCTAATGGTGGGTATATATGGACTAATTTTTGGTTTTATGTCCCCGGGAACATACGTGCCTGAGATGATAGGCGCGATATGCCTGATTTTATCGCTGTATGGGATGGGGCTTTTCGAGGTGAATATGTTTGGTGTGCTTCTAATAATTATCGCAGTTATATTATTCATTGCCGAGGCACTTACACCTACCTTTGGAATACTCACCACTGGAGGGGCAGTATGCTTGATAATAGGCGCTTTAATCTTACCAAAGGAGCCTTTCCTCTTTACCCCCCAGTCGGACTGGTTTGAAGGATTCTTACTAACTATAATCGGAGTTGCGGTGGCATCCGCAGTTTTTTTCTTCTTTGCCGTAGGAGCGGTGTTGAAAGTGAGAAAGAGAAGAGCAAAAGTAGGTGCTGAAGAGCTTATCGGGAAAATAACGAAGGCAGAGACTGAAATCAACGAAGAAGGCGGCACGATAAAAATAGAAGGTGAAATCTGGAATGCTCGAACTGTTGAAGGTGAAGGGATAAAAGAAGGCGAAAAGGTAGAAATAATAGACAGAGAGGGGTTAACGCTGATAGTCAAAAGGAAAGAAAATTAGGCAATAGCCAATAGGCAAATAGGGATTAGGGGTTAGAGGGTTAGGCAAATGTATTTTTAGAGTGGAGTGAATAAAAAATGAAAAACGTAGAATGCATTGCAAAAGCAGGACAGATGAATCCATCCCCTTTTGGCTATTCCCTATTCCCTATTCCCTATTCTCTATTTGGCTGCTAAAGGAATCGTGAGGTAATAACAAATGAGTATTCTATTAGGAGCACCGGTATGGTATGGCAACCGCCCATTCAAGAGGACAATAGAAGAGCTTTACAAGCTCGGACTGGATTATTTCGAGTTTTCGCTTGATTATCCATTGCCTGATTGCATGGAAGAAGGGGAGAGGAAAGAGATAAAGGGGCTGTTAGAGGAGTTTGACTTAAAAATCGCTTTTCATTCTCCACTTGATATATCCTTAGCACATCCAAGGGAAGGGGTAGCTGATGCGAGTATGACGGTTTTGAGGGGGTGCATGGAATTTTCCGCTGATTTCCTACCGCTATCGCTGTACTACAATTTCCATTTGAATCCGAGCGTTTCTACGTTTAAGCTTGAGGAAGTAAGAGAGAGGATAAAGATAAAGGGTCTTGGGAGATGCGAAGAGATAGCTAAAATGGCTTCAGAGTTCGGTATATTGGTAAGTGTGGAGAATGATTTGGTTCCTTTTGAATGGTCTGACTTGATATTTGATGCTCTTTCAGCTCCAAGTTTACATTTCACCTTCGACGTAGGGCATGCGATAATGGCGGAAGTGCTCCATCCGAGAATAAAAAGGAGAGAGGGTAGTTATCTGGATTATCTTAAGAGGTGGATAGAGAAATGCGGTGCGAAAATACTGGTGGTGCATTTGCACGATTGCTCCATCTCCGAGAAGCAGGACCATTTGTCCATAGGGAAAGGAGAATTGAATTTTGATGCGGTATTCAAACTTTTGAAGGGGACAAATTGTAAATATTTGGTGATAGAGACTTTTTGGAGGAATAAAGAGAAAGAGGAAATGACTTATGAGGAGATGAGGAAGAATGTGGAGTTGTGCAGAAGTTATTTGTAAACAAACCTTTCTTTAAAAAAGAAAGCTTTACCAAAGAAATTTATACAGTTTGCATAAAATGGCTTTTCGATTGAACGCCGAGGAGGAGCTACCCATTGTTTCAGGCAAGAAGGTTATCGGTAGTAAACTTTATCAAATCTTTCTTAAAAAGAAAACCTATTGGTATGGAGCGTGAGAGATGCGACTAAAATTAGAAGAGGCAGATAAAAGAGGAGCAGTTTCGTTGGAAGAAGCGATGGAAAGGCGAAAATCGAGGAGGTCTTTCAAAAGAACCACGCTGACAAAGAAACAACTTTCGCAACTGATATGGTCTGCGGGAAAGGCACCTTCGGCTGGCGCTACTTACCCTCTGGAGTTGTACGTGGCAATAGGAGAGGAATGCGTAGAGGATATAGATGCCGGCGTGTACCACCGTAGCGAGAGAGGATATTTGGAATTAGAAATGCATAAGGAAGGCGATTTACGAGAAGAGTTGGCAATTGCTTGTTTAAGCGAGATGTTCATTGCCGATGCTCCGGTATCGTTTGTGATAGCAGTCGAATATGAAAGAACAACTCGTAGATATGGTGACCGTGGCATAAGATACGTGCATATAGAAGTAGGGCATGTATCGCAAAATATATACTTGCAGTGTGAAGCACTGGGTCTGGCTACCGTCGCCATAGGTGCGTTTTATGATGCAGAAGTCGCAAGGGTCTTGAGTCTTCCAGAGGAGCATAAGCCGATATACGTGATGCCAATGGGTGAACATGCTCAATAAAGTGTGGAAAATTCCAAATCTCAAGCATCAAATCACAAACAAATCACAAATTCCAATTCCAAAATCCAAAATAAAAAGTTTGTTTTGAACATTGGGATTTTGATATTTGGTATTGTTTGGCATTTGGGATTTGGAATTCAAATCCACCGAATATTGAGCATTTACCGGTGGGAGATAATATATCTTTGGAATCCCGAAGAAGACTCTTTTATCTTTAAAAGCATCAAAATTATATGATTTTGTAAGCGTTAATATAGAGAAGGAGGAGAAGAAGGAAAACAGGGTCTGTTACAATGAAAAAAAGTGAAAAAGGATTGTTAGGCGACATAAGGGTAATGGCATTATTATTGTGCGTTTTAGCCGCTTTGTTTGTCATTTATGTTTATCCCCCGCCGCCCCCAGATGCAGGGATAAATGGCAACCTGAGATATGGTCTGGACTTAGTGGGTGGGTCGTGGCTGCAGTTGAAATTAGAAGGCACCTTAGTCGGGATAACCGCACCGGTTACGGTTAATGAAAGTGCTGTTGCTGATTTCCTTGAAAAAGAGCTGGATACCGAGGTGACCTATTACAAGACGGATGAGGGGGCGATATATGAGATAAGGGAGAGCGTTACAAAAGAGCGGTTATCGGAAGTGTTAAAGGGGATTAACGGTAGTATAGCGAAGAGACCAAATGGAGAAGATTTCTTTGAGGATTCCATAACTACCTCAACAAGGGACGAGACTCGCCGCATAATAGAGACAAAAATAAACATGCTGGGATTAGCGAGCACTACCATAAGAACGGTTGGGAATAACCTCATGATTATAGACTTAGCAGGTATAGATATCAGAACTGCAGAGGATATTGTGGGCAAGCCCGGGAAGTTTGAGATACGGATACAGACAAATGGTACGGGGGGGGACATAGAGAAAGAGCAAAGATTAGGAGAGATTGAGAATATCACTGCGCATGTCGTTTATGGCAGTGAGGGAATAGAAAGTAAAAGTGTAGGAGCAATGCCAGTGCGAGAGAAAGAGGATTCGCCTTGGGGTGCTTCTTTTACGTTAAAACCGAAAGGAGCGGTTGCATTAAGAGATGCTGCATTGGAATATGGCGCAACCGACAATCCAACAGACCACGAGCTTACAATGCTGCTTGACGATGTAGTGGTGTATAGTGCGCCGTTATCTCCGGAACTGGCGAAGGATATAAAAGAGGAGCCGGCTTATGGACTGCGTGCAGAAACGGGGTTAGGCGACGAAGGATTTAAAAATGCAAAAGAGCTTATAATACACTTAAAAGCGGGTGTGTTACCCGTAAATGTGGATATAATAGGTTCGGGAGAAGTTCCAGCCTACTTAGGAGCGAAATTCAAAGAAGGGGCAATAATTGCAGGGTTACTTGCTCTTATTGCCGTTACGCTTGTTGTTTTCTTGCGATACCGTGAGAAGAAGATAGTACTGCCGATGTTTTTCACGCTTCTTAGCGAGATAATCCTGATATTGGGGTTTGCAGCGGTAATAAACTGGCAGTTGGATTTGCCGAGCATTGCGGGGATAATAGCGGTGATAGGCACGGGTGTGGACCAATTGGTGATAATAACGGACGAAGTGCTTTCAGGAGGTCGTTCCTCCGCAAGAATGTATCGTAAACGAATATCATTTGCATTTGGTATAATATTCGTTTCCGCGACGACCACCATTGTGGCGATGCTTGCTCTTGCTTTCATGGCACTCGGCACATTAAGGGGTTTTGCGATTGTGACCATCGTTGGGCTGCTTTTCGGGATTTTTATTACGAGACCGGCTTATGCGAGGGTGATAGAAACGATAGTGTGAAATTATTTCTGTGATTATTATTACAAATAGTATAAATCTCGAACTTAGTTTTGAGAAAAAAAATGAATGAATATAAGATAAAGCTAAAGCTAAAGGAAGTTGAAAAAGAAGAAAAACTCCAAGAAGAAAGTTATCAAATTCCTATATTGCAAACAAGGGAAGAATTGATAGATTTCTTAATAAGAAACAAAGCGTATCCTTACTGCAGCAAAACAGGGAAAATCTTTTTTAGAAGATTAAAAAAAGCGGAAGATGAGAATACGAATTTTGAGGGAATAATAAAGAATGGTGCTGTTGAAAAATTGGGCTTGCAAACAGAAGAAGATTGCAGATTTCTCAGAGAAAAGATTAAAGAAGAGCTAAGCAAGAAGAGGGAATACAAACCCACAATAAAAGATTGGCCCGAGGAAGAAAGGCCGAGAGAGATGTTAATGAAGCAGGGTGCAGAAAATCTCTCTCCAGCTAAACTTTTAGCAATTATTTTACAAACTGGAGATGGTGTTAAACGGATAAGTGCAGAGGATTTAGCAAGAAATTTGATTGACTGTTTTGGTAATTTCAGGAACTTAGACTCCGCTAACTTCTCGGAGTTATGCTCGGTTGAAGGAATTGGTATGGCGAAAGCAGCGCAGATAAAAGCAGCTTTGGAAATAGGCAAACGCTTTTTGAGAGAGAAAACCAAAATAGGAAGGAAAATTAAATCAGTTGAAGATGTAGTCAATTATTACAAGCCTTATCTAAGAGATTTAAAGAAAGAGGTTTTCAAAATCATGCTGTTGGACGGAAGGAATAAAATAATTAACGACATAGCAATTTCAGAAGGAAGCTTGACGGCAAGTGTAGTGCATCCGCGAGAAGTGATAAAAGAGGCGATAAAGGAATCTGCTGCTGCGGTAATCTTCGTGCATAATCATCCAAGTGGAGAGCCGAAGCCGAGTGAGGAGGATATTGAGATTACCAATCGGTTGGTTCAAGCGTGTGATTTGGTGGGTATAAGGGTATTGGACCACATTATTATAGGTGGTGATGGTTATATGAGTTTTGTGGATGAAGGATTATGTTCATTAGCACCTTAGCACCAAAAGGTTTATAGAGAATTTTGAAAAAAACCCACTCCTTGAAGAAGACGGTTAAAAAATTCTATAACCACCGGGAGCTGATGGAACCAATCACGAGAAAAAAGATGCGCAAATTGAGTCCCAAAACGCTAAAATCGTAAAGTTTATATGTTGTTATCGATATAGACATATACATGAAGTCCATTATCGATTTTGCACTTAATGAGGAGTATGAGCGAGTTAAACAGCTCGGAGACAGGCTAATGGAGATTGAGTCCGTGATAGACTGGGGCGCTTTTCGCCGAATAGTGGGGGAGATGTATGAGAACAAGAGCGAGCGAGACGGTAGACCAAACATCGATGAGGTGTTAATGGTCAAGCTGTTAGTGCTTCAGCAATGGCATGGTCTATCTGACCCAGAGCTCGAAAAGCAGGTTACTGACAGGATTTCGTTCAGGAAGTTTCTAGGATTTCCAGCAGTTATCCCTGATTTTACCACGGTTTGGTATTTCCGTGAGCGATTAGCGA
>JAGLZV010000110.1 GCA_023131215.1 Candidatus Methanophagales archaeon
TTTCCATTCCCCTTTATCTGCAACCGTTATACAGCCTTCTACTATCGCATCGTCGAGAGCATAAGCTAATAGCGAAGTAACCGCACCTCCATCCTGACAAGCCTTTCTTATTCCCTCGTCTGTACTGACAACTTCATACATCTCCTCAAGTCCGGCCCTCAACTCCGGTTTCTCTACCCTCGGGCATTGATAATAGCAGTATCCACAATCCGGTGGACACTGCTGTCCTTCTCTTATCACCGGTCTTTCTTCAGAAAAGTCTACGCTGAGATAGCTGTAATCGAGCAATCTACATGTAGCGACACAGCCACCACAAAGTGCACATTTACCCTTTTCTATCACTTCTCTCTCCAAATCGCCAAAATCTCTTTTCTCTTCCATCTTTTATCCCTTCTGTTTTTTGATTCTTTTCTTTATTAATTCTTCCCCTAATCAACCCCGGCAATTGTGATGAGTTTTTTGTGGTTTTACTACCATGTTATTTCCCGTATTACTGATAATGTCTTTTCCGCCTCATCGAATGATTTAACTCTGTACTTTACTTTGCCTCCATCCATAGATGTAATTCTCTCAAGGTCTCTTTCTGCCATTGTGTCATAAGTAGGTATTTCCTCTTTTTCGCTACCATATATCGCTATTCGCCACTTTTTTGCAAGTTCCAATCTTATTACCTCGTCAATGCCCAAAAGCTCTCCTTCTTTTATTTCCATTTACTTTCACCTTCTTTTACTTTCTTTAAACTTTTTTCTCTTCATATAAAAAATCATTTTTTGAGACAAAAAGTTAGGTATGAATAATATTTGAGGTGAAAGATAGCGTGTTTACCAGTATTAAAAAAAGGGATGGCAGAGTAGAACTGTTTGAGGCGGAGAAGATTACAAATGCAATTTGGAAGGCAGGCGCAGCAACCGGCGAGTTCGATTATAAAATAGCACAGAAATTGACCTTAAAGGTTTTAAATTTAGCTCAACAAGCGATTCCCCGTGAGATACCAACAGTTGAGGAGATCCAAGATGTGGTCGAGGAGGTTTTATTATCCTCCCCTTATCGCAAAACCGCAAAGGCGTATATTATTTATCGAGAGCAACATGCGGGAATCAGAGAGATAACGGCTAAAGCGGACGTTGACCTGGTTGATCAATACCTGGAGAAGATTGATTGGCAGGTAAACGAAAATAGTAATATGAGTTTCTCTTTACAGGGCTTGAACAATTATGTCTCTTCGGAAATCAGTAAAATCTACTGGATGATTAAGATATACCCTTCAGAAGTAAGAAAAGCGCATTCAAATGGCGATTTCCACATACACGATTTGAATCTTCTCTCCGTTTATTGTGTTGGCTGGGACCTTTTTGATTTATTAGTAGAGGGATTTAAGGGAGCGCAGGGTAAAATAGAAAGTAAACCTGCTAAACATCTCCGTTCTGCATTAGGACAGATAGTGAATTTCTTTTATACACTTCAGGGAGAAGCTGCAGGCGCTCAAGCGTTCTCTAATTTTGATACCTTGCTTGCACCGTTCATACGATATGACGGACTGGGATATAAAGAAGTGAAGCAGGCATTGCAGGAGTTTGTATTTAACATAAATGTTCCTACAAGGGTGGGATTCCAGTGCATGTCAGAAGATACTGAAATTTTGGGCGAGAATGGCTGGAAAAGATACAATCAAGTCAAAGAAGGAGATGTTATCGCTACTTTCAATATTGAAAAGGGATTTATAGAGTACTTGCCTGTTAGACACGTCTTTGCCAGAGAATACAGGGGAATGATGTATAACTTAAAAAACAGGATTAGCGATCAACTGATTTCACCCGAGCATAGAGTTGTAAGGAGACGATTTGGCGCAGAGGGCTATACACTGGAAAAAATTGAGAAAGTTTATGATTTAAAATCACCCTTCATGATCCCTGTTGGCAGTGAAGGCAAGATGCAAGGAAATAACTGGGTTGATAAAGATGTCATCAAGTTGATAGCGTGGGTCATTGCCGAAGGTACTATTGACAGAAGTGGCAGGGGTAGCGGCAGAATCAGTATTTATCAATCCAAAGGAGAAAACAGAAAGAACTATGATGAAATCCTTTCTTTATGCAGCAGTTTAAAATTAAAGTATACAGAAAGAGCACAGAAAGGTTTAGGCAACTGCAATGTAATCAGGTTTGATGCCGACAGTACCAGAAAGATTTTGCAGTATTTCAAGACCAATAAAAACAAATTTAGAGGCATCAAGTTTATTCCAGATACTATTATAAATGCAGATGCTGAGACCGCCAGACTATTTTTAGAGACTTACATTAAGGGAGATGGTCACGATGGATGCAAAATCACGAATACATCAGCGGTTATAAAAGATGGACTGATGCAAGTAATAGTCAATGCTGGTTATGGTGCAACAGTTTTAACGCGAAAACCAGACAATGCTGTGTCTAAAAAGGATAGATACATAATCAGGATTATCAGACACAAGGATACATACATAAACACGGTAAAAAAAGTCAATTACAGTGGTGTGATCTGGTGTCCAAATACTGATAATGAGACGGTAATCGCACGAAGAAATGGCAAAATTTTTATAACGGGAAACACGCCATTTACAAATATTACTCTGGACTTAACCGTGCCGGAATATTATGCTGGCCAGGGCGTTATTATCGGTGGGGAGATACAAAAAGAGACTTATAGGGAATTCCAGGAGGAGATGGAGTTATTTAATAAGGCGTTTTTAGAAGTAATGGCAGAGGGTGATGCCAAAGGAAGAGTATTTACTTTCCCTATCCCCACTTACAATATTACGAAGGATTTCGACTGGGGGAACCCTAATTTGGATGTTCTATGGCAAGTTACCGCTAAATACGGTGTGCCATATTTCTCTAACTTCATAAATTCTGATATGAATCCCGAGGATGCGAGAAGTATGTGCTGCCGGTTGAGAATAGACAATAGAGAGTTAAAAAAGAGAGGGGGAGGTCTTTTCGGGTCGAGTCCGTTAACCGGTTCAATTGGCGTGGTCACGCTCAACATGCCAAGACTCGGGTATTTAGCCAAAGACGAAGATGAGTTTATCTCTGCTTTAGAGCGGTTGATGGTGTTGGCGAAGGAGAGTTTAGAGGTAAAGAGAAAGGTTTTAGAGAAGTTTACGGAAGAGAGTCTTTATCCTTATACGAGATATTATCTGAGAGGGGTTAAAGAACGTTTTGGAGAATATTGGAAGAACCATTTCTCCACGATTGGTTTGGTGGGTATGAATGAAGCCTGCTTGAATATGTTTGGGGAGAACATTGCATCAAAAAAATCGCGAGAGTTTACATCGAAGGTTTTAGATTTTATGAGGGGGGAATTATTGAAATTTCAGGCTGAAACCGGGAATAACTATAATCTGGAGGCTACGCCTGCTGAGGGGACTTCTTACCGGCTTGCAAAAAAGGATAAAGAGAAATACCCAAAGATAATTTGCGCGAATGAAGAAGAGTGGAAGAAAGATGCGGAGCCATTTTATACGAATTCCACGCAACTGCCAGTAAATTATACTGAAGACGTCTTCGAGGCGTTAGATCTGCAGGATGCAATCCAGACAAAATATACAGGTGGCACGGTCTTCCACGTCTTCGCAGGCGAGCGTGTCGAAGACCCTACGACGGTGAAGGTCTTGGTGCGAAGGATCTGTGAGCTCTATCACTTGCCTTACTTTACCTTCACGCCGACCTTTTCTGTTTGCCCCACTCATGGTTACTTAGCAGGTGAGCGTTATACCTGCCCGGAGTGTGGTGCGGAGACCGAGGTATATTCGCGTGTAGTCGGCTATCTGCGCCCAGTAACACAATGGAATAAAGGTAAGCGGGAAGAATTCAAGAAAAGGAAAACGTTTGTAGTAGAAGCAGAAGCAGAAACAGTTCAAAAATTAAAACAGAGAAGAAAAAGAAAGGCAGATATAGCTATAGCTTTAAAACCTCCGCGAATCGCCGGGTATAAACAGTTAAATTTAATAGATTTTGGTGGAGGTATGGATAAAGAGGGTGATTTGATTAGATGTTAATTGGAGGTTTTCAGCGATTTTCGCTAATAGACTATCCGGGGAAAATATGTGCAATTGTGTTTACCCAGGGCTGCAAATTCCGGTGCCCGTATTGCCACAATCCGGAATTGGTAAATCCGGAACTTTTTGAAGCGCCTATCCCTGAGGAGAACATCTTATCATTTTTGGCAAACCGCAGGGGGAAGCTTGATGCGGTAGAGATAACAGGAGGTGAACCAACACTGCAGCCAGACCTGATGGATTTTATGAGCGAGCTCAAAAATCTCCAATATTTGGTTAAGCTGGATACAAATGGTAGCAATCCAGAAATAATAAGCGAAGCGATAGAACTCGAAATCGTGGACTACCTCGCAATGGATGTGAAAGCGCCTTTGGAAAGATACCAGGAGATTACCGATTCCGGGGTTGACCCGGCAAAAATCGAACATAGCATCGAGTTAATTATGTCTTCTGGATTGGATTATGAATTCCGAACAACAGTGGTGAAATCCCAACTCGGTAAGCGGGATATTTTGGAAATAGGGAGACTGATACGAGGTGGTAAACGATATGTCTTGCAGAAATTCGTGCCTGTAAAGGTGTTGGACGCTAAGTTACTCGATGAAGTGATTTACAGAGATGAAGATTTAGAATATTTTAGGGATGCGGTAAAAAGTTATGTTGTCGAATGCGAGGTGCGGTGAAGTAAAAAAGAAAACCGAAGGAGGGAAGCAAAGATGAAGAAGCCTGAACTAAAAACGAAATTATTGGAAAATTAGGCTACCTAACATCATTAATAAAAGTTGGCGTATAGGTAAAAGCGAGAGGGATAAAAATCATGTGGGAGAAGATATCTAAAAATTTATATTTACATGCTAAAAAGTAACTATACCTCTTAAAGATTTGGAATTTTACGTGATTTAATCGTTCCTTATTTGATGATGTCTCAATCAAGCTTTGATGTTGTGGCAACAAAAATTTAATATCGAATAAACTATTGAGGGTATAGTATGAAGAATAAAAAAATAAGTTTCGTAGTATCTCCGGGATTGGAAATGGAGTTAAAAGCCATTCCAGATACTGAGTATTACAGAGATATTTCGGAGTTTCTTGAAGATGCTGTAAAGACATTGATGGATGCAAGAAGAGATTTGCGTGTGGCTATTGCTTGCGCATTATATGAAAAGGGCAAGATTTCGCTTGGAAGAGCGATGGAGATAGCGGGTGTTGATATCGAGAGAATGAAGGAAATACTGGTGGAACAAGGGATAAAGCTCAGGCGAGGTGCTGAGACAGTGGATGAGATGGAAGAAGAGTTAAAAAGGTTGGAGATTTAGTTATGATCGTATTGGATACGGACTTCTTCAGCTCTTTTTTCAAAATCGGAAGACTGGAATTAATTTTGGATGTATCTGGTGAAGAAAGACTGGTTATACCAGAGACCGTGTATGATGAACTGAAAAGGACAAGTTTTTTCGATGAAATTTTGTATAGGATAGTTTTTTCAGAAGATGACTTGAGTGATGAGCGATATATTCTGGTTAGGAGGGTAGATTTAAGCATTTGCGATAACTTTATCGAACTGAAAGAGATATCAGGACTTGGTAAAGGCGAGTTAGGGTGCATGGTGCTGGCGAAGGAGCACGGAGCCGTGATATTGATAAGTGATGGACATGCAAGGCAGATTGCAAGGGATAAAAAGCTCAAAGCAATTTCAATTCCAACATTTTTGCTGCGGTATAAAAGAAAAAGAAAAATTTCAGTGGAAGAGATTAAGGGAATTATCAAGGATTTACGTGAGAAAGATTTTTATACGTTTAGCAAAGAAGTGGAGGAGGAGTTATTACGTTAGGTATGGAAATGAGGACGAATAAAATCTCAGCGTTTTCCCTAAATTTGTTAGAGCAACTCTTTTTATATCCCTAACACCCTAAATAAATGTGTGTGTAGTGGTAAAAGGTAAAGGGATAAAAGAGAAGGGGAAGAATCATACACCCCGCAAAAATAATAACAAAGCGAGCGATGCGAAAAACAATTTTAATAGCAGGAGTAGCGATATGCGTTATTTGCGCTGCGTTAATCTCTTATGGCATATTCACGCAAAGAGATGTGATACCTCCGGAGGATTTGACTTTGAGCGATTATCCGGAGTTGTTTGCAAAGGAGACGGTAATCGTGATCGGTGAAAACGCTACTCAGATAGAAAAAGAAAGTGCAGAAGCAATAGCAGCTAATTTGGAAAATCTGACTGGTAACAAGCCAAAGATTTATATATCGAAAAAAATCGAAAGTCTTAAATATATCTCTAATTTAATTATTCTTGGCACGCCAAAATCAAATGAAGTGATACGGGAGGTATATAATATGACAGATGCCACAAGGGTAACGGAAGAATACCCGGGAGAGAATAAAGGGATTTTAGAGATATTGAGGAATCCCTGGAATGAGGATAAAGCGACGTTATTGGTTGAAGGAAGCGATGAGTGGGGGGTGAAGGCGGGGAGTGAGATGTTGGGACAACTTCAAGACATAAATAAGGATAGTGTTATTACAGAGTGGAATGGTGTAAGTGCGGTTGTCTCTATATCAATTCCTGTGGATAAATACAGCTTTATTGAGATTTGGGAAGATATTACTCCTGAAGTCCCGATAGCGGTAGATCGTCCAATTGTTTACCTATTTAATGAATCTTCGGGGATTTTAGAGGGGGGGCGTTTTGCAATAACTAATGATCTTATAATGGTCGTCGGCAAGAACGTTGAAGTAAAAGAACCAGGAAGTGGTGGAGCTGGTGGCCTCATTCCAATATATAGTATTCCATCTTCAGTAAAAACTTTTAGAAAACCATATAAAATAGTATATCTTGAAACTGATGGTACAATTCAGCTAATTTATGACAAAACAAAAGTAGTTCTTAAACCTGGCGAAAAATGGGAAAGGAAATATACAACAGAATGGATGGGGCACAAAGTAAGGTGCGAGACTATAATTGAAAATCATGGTCTTCAAGATAAAAATAAAATTATGGAGAGGAGGTTAAAATGAAGAAAGCATTAACGATCATGACAATATTGATTGTGATAATACCAATTTGTTCAGTATCAGTAGTTGCTCAAAACCCCCAAAGCAATTCTAATAGAGAGAAATATCAATTGAGTCCACTTGAAAAAATACAAGTAGCATATGATGCAGGGGAAATAGGTTATGAGAAGGCTTTATTATACAAAGTATCTGCACTTTTTGACCCAAATAATTTGCCAGAGGAATATAAATCTGATGTTATATTGGTGCCTATTAAAACTGGCACTCCAATTATGGAAGAGGTTATCTTTAATTGGGATAACTTAACTCCTGAAACACAAGCTTTATTAGAAGAATATAGAGTAAGACCTCCAAATTTACCATTTAGCTATACTAGTCCAAATGGTCATTTTATAATTCATTACACAAATGATACTACTGATGAAGATTGTGTGTTCGAGCCAGATGTAGATAGTGACGGCGATGGCTATCCAGATTATGTCGAAGAGTTTGGGGATATTTTCGATTATGTTTGGGATACTGAATTTTCGTACGGCTATAATCATCCTCTTGACGATCCAACAGATGTATACATTGAAAATATCGGGGCTTATGGTATTACCACAGGTTATGATGTTTCAGATCATACAGCGCACGCTTACATTCATGTTGACAATAATTACAGTGCTTTGGAAGGTTACTACTCATCGCGTGTTGGATGTATGCAAGTCACAGCGGCTCATGAATTTTTCCACTGTGTTCAATATACCTATGATTGTTTTGAAGAAGGTTGGTGGAAAGAGACTACAGCGGTATGGATGGAAGATGAGATATACGACAATGTTAATGATTATTTGCAATATCTACCAAGTTGGTTTGCTAATCCTGATATATCATTGACATCAACCGCTGGAACACACGAATATGGAAATTGTATCTTTGCTAAGTTCTTATCAGAAAAGAAAGGTACAACCATAATTAAAGATATTTGGGAGGAGATGGCTTCCACTGATGGAGTGACAGCTATCGATAATGTCCTAAAAAATAAATATGGAACAAACTTAAAAACAGTCTTCAGCGATTTTACAGTTACCAATTATCTAAACGGCAACAACAATCATGATGGCAACTTTGCTAATGATCAGTATGAAGAGGGAGATCTGTATGACGATGTAGCCCTTACAGCCGATGAAACATACTCAGGAACAACCATAAACATTCCAAATACAGTAAATGAATGGGCTACTGATTATATAGAGTTTACCTCAACTGTTGAAGATGGCGTAGAAGTTGAATTCCAGGGTGAGGAGATATTCTTACTCGGCAGTTCTAATTATGTAGTTAAGATAGTGGTGTACGATTTGGGCGTTAATGCTTCAAATCTTGCAAAGCAAGTTGTGGGAGCGCCTTATTTAGGGGATGGCAAAACATGGGGTGGAAAAGGGTGGAACTGGAATCAAACAACTGGGAGTTGGGTGGGGGGCAAATTTGTTGATAGTGAAGATATCAAAAATGGCTATTTTTATTATGACGATAGAACAGATAGTGTAGAATGGGGGCAAGGACTCGATTGTTCAGGACTATCTTTTTGGGCTTACAATAAAGCTGCAGGAACAGCAAAATATCCACCCGGTATGCCGTCTGATTATGAATGTCCAATTTACTATGTCGGAGCTTCTGGGCAATGGAACGACGGAGAGAGGTTTGAACAAATATCCACCGCAATACCAACAGTCAGTGATTTAAAAATGGGATATTTGTTATTCCTTGATACAGACAAAAATGACAAAGCGGATCATGTAGGGATGTATGTAGGCGATGGGGAGGTAATTCATTCTAGAGGAGACAAAGGAGTCGAAAATAAGACATTGGGTGACTGGTTAAATATATCTGTGGCAGGTACAGGCAAAAAATATAAAGACTATTTTGCTGGATATGGCAGGGTAAAGACGGTAAAGACACAAGGAAAAGTGATAGATTTCGTAGAAAATCACAAAGGAAAAGAGATAATTCCCAAAGCCAATGAATACGATAAAATTGTTTTAGTAATTGCATGCACAGGGCACCCTTGGACAGGAGATGGAGATTACTCTGTAATACTTAGAAAAATAGGTTATCTTGATGTTGTTCTCGATATGGATCGCTCAGGCTCGATGTCGGGTCAGAAGATAATAGATGCAAAGAATGCAGAAAAAGCACTTGTTAATCTTTTAGAGCCTCCTAGTGGATGGTGGATATTCGCAACAGATAGAGACAAAGTAGGACTGGTGTCCTTCTCAAGTAGTGCAACATTAGATCGCCACCTTACTTCTAACTTTAACGATGCAAAGAATGTTATAGACGGCTATTCTGCTGGTGGAAACACAAATATGGGAGATGCATTAAGTAAATCCATAAATGAACTTAAAACAAACGGCAGAGATAACACAATTTTGAGTATAATTTACTTCACAGATGGCCAAACAAATACAGGGTTAACCAAGGATGAAATTCTTGATACTCTTGTACCACAAGCTGTTGATGCAGGAATTAGTATATACACTTGTGGATACGGAACAGATGTTGATCCGAGTTTCCTTTCAGAAGTTGCGAGCAGGGGAAATGGGAAGTATTACTTTGCCCCAGATAAAACTAACCTCACAAAAATCTATATTGAGATTTCTCATGTAGTTAAGGGCTGGCAACAATTAGCAAGTTTTAGCGGAACAGTAGGTCAAGGGGAAACAAAAACAGCGGGGACACTAAAGGTTCAGCCAGGAACAGACTTATTTAAAGTCTTGCTCTCTTGGGCAGGAAGTGACCTTGACTTAGCTCTCATTGATCCAAGTGGAAATCAAACAATGCCAGGAGCTGGCGTTATTTATTCTGGAAACGATACCTTACCAGAGTATTATGAAATCTACGATCCAGAATCAGGAGATTGGACCATACAAGTTTACGGGAAGGAGATAACCTCTCCGGAAGAAGAATATTATGTCATGGTCTTCCAACCAGGGGCATTGATGCAAGTTAGGCCAACTAAATGGGATGTTAATTACCCGTTGAACAGAACAATGACATTCAACGTAAGTGAAATTGCAGGAAATCTCAATCTAACAAATGTTACATTTTCTGCTTCCGATCTTACAGAAACTGTTGCCCAAAGCACTATTAAGTCCTTGATGAAGAGCCAAGCAGAAGCAGAAGAGCGTGGCGAGGCAATAACACCAAGTTTAACCGAATCGTACGCACAAAACATGAACGTAATACCGGCTAATTGCTTCTCTTTCACTCCAAACAATTTCTCAGTGCCCGCAGGCAGTTCAGTAGATGTTCAGGCTACATTAACACTTCCTTCAGCAAGCATACCTTCTGGAACTTATTCTGGAAATATATATGTAAACAGTAGCGGTGGAAACGTAACAATTTCTGTAACCGCTATTGTAACTTCAGTGAACACATCAACTGGTACAGGAACTGCATATTTTGCTACTGATGCCGGAAGTATCGAAGACCTTACTGGTTTGAATGAATCCAATCTGCCAGAGGAGAATCCAAATATTGATTTTCCGCAAGGACTCTTTAGCTTTAACATAACGGGACTTAATCCAAATCAAACCGTAAACATTACAATTGCATTTCCACAAGATATACCAACAACAGCACAGTACTGGAAATACGGACCAAATGAATCGGTAAATAACCCACAACCAGAGCGCTGGTATCAAATATCAATGGGCAGTAATGACGGAGACAATATCATAACAATAAAACTCACAGATGGAGGAATAGGCGATGATGACGGAGTTGCAAATGGAATAATTGTGGATCAAGGCGGACCTGGAATTCCTAGACCAGTTTGCACTGCCGCGTATGCGGTTCATCAGGCGGGTGTTCCTAATCCTGATGGTGTTTTGAATCCTCTAAGAAAACTGAGGGACGACCATCTTAAGGATGAGTATGTGGACCATTACTACGACTACAGTCCTGAGTTGAGGAGCGTCATGGCAAAGGAACCAGGTCTGGCGCATGAGGCGGCTCGACTCTTGGTTAAGTACTCGCCAGCGGTAAAGCACAAGGTAAATAGAATCGGCGTGGATGAGCGCATTACCAGGAGAGATGTGGAAGAGATCATATCTTTCACGGACAGGTTAGAGAGAAGTGTCTTGAAGAATAGAGACGAGATAGGTGCCGAGAGGAGTCAGGAGATAATAGAATTCCTGGATGAGTTCAAGGAGCAGGTAGAGGCATGCGAGGGTAAGACCTTCAGCGAAGCACTCCAGGGCTCTATCTACTGGAAGGGCGATAAGCCAACACCAGTTGCAGCACGAGTCCCAGCGCTAACGCCAATTGGAATAATAGCACTTGCAGGCTTGTTAGTCGTTGTTGCAGTGAGTAGAATCAGGAGAAAAAGGTAAAAGACCATTTCTTCTTTTTCTTTTTTTTTTCATTCGCACAAGTTCAGAGCCATAGAAATACATTGGGAAATGCGCTAATCACGAGATTCGGCAACCTATGGCAGGGGATGTCGTAACATCCTTCTTCGGATATAGCTGCTTCCCCTTTTCTTTACCCCCTTGAATAGCT
>JAGLZV010000111.1 GCA_023131215.1 Candidatus Methanophagales archaeon
ATAATCCCTTGTATGATGTCATCAGAAATGGGCTTTTTTCCTGTTTTCAGCACAAAAATCGCATGCGGGTACAGAATTTTACGAATTCGCTGTTTGAAATATTTTAGCAAAACGTATATCCTGATGACCTTTATGCTTCCTCCAGTTGATCCCCCGCACGCACCAATGAACATCAGAGTGAACAATACGATCTGGGATAAAGGAGACCAAACATTAAAATCTGCGGTTGTGAACCCCGTGGTGGTCATGATGGAAACAGCCTGAAAACCCCCATAACGGAGTGCCTCCTGTATAGAATCGAATATATTATGGATGTATAAATCAGCAGTTATTACGGAAATAGCCATGAAGAGAAGTAAACAGTAGAACTGAAATTCCTTGTTGGCTATTACTCTTCGGGGGTTCCTCAGTAACGAATAGTGCAAAACGAAGTTCATCCCTGCGAGGAACACGAATACCAATATGATTAACTCTGCTATTGGGTTCTGGTATCCGCCGATGTTTTCAGGATTAGGAGAAAAGCCTCCGATTGGCATCGTGCTGAATGCGGTGCAAAAAGAGTGATACAAAGGCATTTTCGCTGCATAAAAAAGCGCTAAAATCTCTGCACAGGTCAAAATCACGTAGATAGACCACAGCATTCTTGCTGTCATTTGAACTCTTGGTCTAATTCTTTCGGACATCGGTCCCGGAAATTCACGGTCAAATAGCTGGCTGCCCGCAATGCCGAACGTAGGAAGAATAGCAATGAAGAGCAAAATGACTCCCATCCCTCCAATCCACTGCGTAAAACTTCTCCACAGCAGTATGCTGCGATCAATCTGCTCTAAATTCAGCATTACTGTGGAGCCAGTGGTTGTGAAGCCAGACATGGACTCAAAAAAGGCATCCATTATTGGACTATTAAATACTTCAATTGGACTTAACACAGCGTAGAAAATATAAGGAAGAGAGCCAAAAATTGCAACCACGAGCCATCCTAAAGCAACAATGACAAAACCTTCTCTTCTTTTTATTATTCCTTTTATTCCCGCTTTCTCTAAAATCAGTCCAAAGGAGGTGGTTATTACAAGCGGAATTAGCCATGTATATATTATAATAATAAAACTCTCTCTATACCAAATCGCCACTCCAAGCGGAACAATCATCAAAATACCAAGGTATTTTAAGATGCTTCCTATGCAGCCGAGAATAATCTTTTTGTCCATACACTTTTTCTTTTTTGTAAAAAAAAGAAAACCTGTGCTAAAAGAAAAAACACAACTTTCTTTGCGAAAGAAAGTTTGTTGGTAAATCTTTTCTTTTTAAGAAAAGGTTTGTGCTAAAAGAAAAAAGTGGGGGCGGATGAGGAAGTGTTTTCAAACCTGAAAACGGTGCTAAAAGATCTTGGCAGTATTTTGGTTATACTTGGAGGACTCATGTTTTCATTGCTCGTGGTCGCTTATGTCTTCGGAGAGTTTTACGTGATAAAACCGTTGGTATTCACCGCCATTGCAGCCTTAGCCCTTGGATTATCGCTTAGATTTTCTTTTAAAAGTGCAAAAGAGCCAGAGTTTAAACATGCGATGGTATGTGCGGCATTAGCATGGCTGGTCGTTCCCGCTCTCAGTTCACCCCTCTTCATTATGATAGAAGGTATGAGTCCGTTGGATTCTCTCTTTGAAGCGATGTCCGGCTGGACAGGAACGGGTCTGACGATGATTGCACATCCTTCCTCGCTTACACACACAGCGCAGTTCTGGAGAAGTCTAATGCAGTGGGTAGGCGGCGTAGGTGTGATTGTTTTGATGCTTTCTATCCTGGCACGTCCCGGGACGGGGGCATTCGCATTGTATAAAGCGGAAGCGAGGGAGGAGAGAATAAAACCAAGCATTATATCCACAGTGAGGATGACATGGTGGATTTATCTTATTTTAACCTCTTTTGGCATACTTTTATTCTTCTTTGCAGGGATGAGACCATGGGAAGCGATAAACCATGCAATGACCGCAATAGGGACGGGAGGATTCACTGTAACCGATAAAAGTATGGCATACTACAACAACTTTCTTATCGAATTGGCAATTATTCCGATGATGATTTTAGGGGCGACACCTTTTTTAGTGCATTACAGAGTACTAAAAGGGAATTTCAAAGCTTTTTTTAAAGATGTACAATGCAGAGCTTTTTTAGTTATCTTGTTCATCCTGCTCGTTTCCCTGTTCGCAGCCAATTATTCATTATACGGAGATGTTTTAGGCTGTCTCCGTTTTTCTTCTTTTCAGCTTATATCAGGACTAACGTGCACGGGGTTCCAGACAACGGGTGTGCATGGATGGTCGGGGACCGGACTGATTATCGTGTGCATGAGTATGATAATAGGAGGTGGTGCGGGGTCTACGGCGGGGGGAGTGAAATTAATAAGAGCGGTAATAGC
>JAGLZV010000112.1 GCA_023131215.1 Candidatus Methanophagales archaeon
CCTGATTGGTGATCTCACTCCCTGTAATGGGGCAACGCCAAAGGAGAGCCGCATACGGCAAATCCGTACGTGCGGTTCGATGAGGGGACGGTGGCCGAAAGACCTCCTCCTACTCTACTGTGGGCAGAGCCCACAAGCGTTAATCGGTGTCAATAATTTATTTTCTTGTTCAACACAAGCCAATAATGCCCCAAATCTCGTATCATTTCAGAGAACTCACCGAAATCTACGGGTTTTACAAGATAACTGTTGGCGTAATTACTATATGCCTGGGCTATATCTCCTTCGCTTTCTGAAACGGTAAGCACCACTACCGGTATAGACTTCAAATCATCGGATTTTTTTACTTCCTTCAGCACCTCGTGACCATCGAGTTTGGGTAGTTGGAGGTCAAGAAGAATTAAATCAGGGCGAGGGCTTTTTTCCTTATCTGCATATTTCCCACGACGGAAGAGATAGTCCAACGCTTCTTCACCATCGCTAACCAAATAAATTTTATTTCCCAGTTTTGTATCTTCAAAAGAACGTATTATAAGTATTGCATGCGCTTCATCATCTTCAACGAGCAAGATTACGGCGGGTTTACCTTTCATTTTATCAGTATCAACTCATATAGAAATTGACCTTATATAAGCTTTTGGGGTATATTTCCACTGGAGAAAGATAATTGAAGATGCAGGATACAGGATACAGGTTTAGGGGGAAGAGATCAGAGAATCGAAAATAGAACTTGACTTCTGT
The DNA here is from genome assembly GCA_023131215.1 of Candidatus Methanophagales archaeon. Lineage (GTDB taxonomy): Archaea > Halobacteriota > Syntropharchaeia > Alkanophagales > Methanospirareceae > JAGXOS01. Next base: position 742 of record JAGLZV010000112.1, read on the forward strand.
TCCCTGACTTGATAATATCTAATTATAACGCAACCTAAATAGAATTATCCTAAATAAAATAGGATATAAATTATTGGTGGATTTATGGAGGTGAGTCATTATTAGATGAGCGTCGAGGAAAATAGGACAAAGATACTGCATGTAGATGATGAGCCGGATTTCCTTGCATTGACAAAGGTCTATTTGGAGCGTGAGAATGAGGATTTTAGTATAGAGGGCTCAACCTCGGCTGAAGAAGTCGGCTTCCCGCTTATCATCATTACAGGGGTCGGCTCAGAACAATTGGCAGTTTTCTCTCTCAAATCAGGTGCCATAGATTATGTAGTGAAGGGCGTTGAGGTGTTCCGAGAACTACCCTTGACGGCAGAGCGGGCAATTCGCGAATGGAAGAAACTTGTCAGGCGGAGGCGAGTGGAAGAGGAGTTAGAGATATATGTGAGGGAGTTGGAACGAGTAAATCGTGATTTGGAAGATTTTACACTCCTTACTGAGGAGTATGCGGATAAGTTTACTGAAATAGGGCAAGAATATTTAGAGGAAGTGAGAAAAGCAACCGAAAGAATGAAGGTGCTAATCGAAGACCTTCTCATGTTGAGCCATGTAGGACGAAAAATCATCGAGGCGGAGACGGTGGACCTGAATGAACTGTTAGAGGAGATAAAAAGTGATCTAAGTGCACGAATTGAAGAGCGAGGTGGAGAAGTAGTCGCAGGGAAGCTACCCACTATTTCCACGCAGCGAGTCTGGATGAAGGAACTCCTCATAAATCTTATTGACAACGGATTGAAGTTCAATCGGGCTGAGAATCCAAGAGTGGAGGTTAGCTGTGAAGAGCAAGACAGGGATTATGTGTTCAAAGTGAAAGATAACGGTATAGGTATGGAAGAGAAAAATCTAAGCCGGGTTTTCAACCCTTACGAGGGACTATACACGCAAGAGTACGAGAGCACGGGCTTGGGATTGAAAATATGCAAGAAGATACTGGATAAATTCAATGGTAATATCTGGGCGAAGAGCAGACCTGAAGAAGGCGCCACGGTTTACTTCTCTATACCAAAAATTTGATACCGATTTAACGTATCTGCTCAAAATTCGGGGGAATTTTGAACAGACAATGAAAAATGAAAATTGCAAAGTGCAAAAGTCAAAATAAACCTTTCTTTAAGAAAGAAAGCTTTACCAACAACTTTTTTGCTTCGCAAAAACCTTGACTAAAAACATTCTCTTTGTTTTTCTTTTAGCACAGGTTTTCTTTTTTCTAAAAAGAAAAAGTGTGTTTAAAGCCCAAATTGCTCTTCTTCACTCATATTTTAGATTTTCCATTTTTCAATTTACACTCTGCATTTTGCAATTAATTGCTCGAAATCCACAAGATTTTGAGCAATTACGGTAGGAAGGATAGACTCTGAAAAATTAAATTACCATAGAAGAGAGAAATAAAGAAACCGGCAGTGATGAAGAGCATAAAAGGTAGTTCAGGCGTAACCCATACTTTTTCATCAATCTTTCCCTGTATATGATAATCTCTAAGCCTTTCTACCACTTCAGTATCTATTTCTACACCGCCGAATGAATGTCTTCTTTCTAAGTTTCCCTCTTTCTCCTCGTACGAATGAACCAATCTTATATGCTTATTCTTTTGCTTTGCATCTGTAAGCGCATCAATACGCAATTTATAGCCGATAAATGCTAAACTAATGTTTTTTCTTAGCTCTTCGCGGCGTAAATTCAAAAAGTTATAAAAAAATATGGCGAGTGGGACAATTAAAGAGACAAAAGCGGCATTAAAAAGCGTGGTTATTGCAAAAGGAAAAGGGGCGGTCATCAAAGACGAATTAAAATCAATTGGGAAGTGATGGGAAAGTAAAGTGAAACTGGGATGCACCGGGATGAGCACGGAAATACATATAAGACATTTCGCATCGGCGCCACCAAAAATGTTGAATCTAAAAAATAGATAGGATAAAACAAAGGTGAAAGAAACAGAGGAAGTAAAAAGGATGAGGAAAGGTACGCCATAGATAAACATGTTGTAGGTGACAATAGGAATTCCTGCGGCTATCATGAGTAGCCAAAGCCCGTTTGTCACGCTTCTTTTCTTTATATCGGCGTAGCATGCGTAAATTAGAATAAGAGCACAAAATATCACGCCGAAAATATCTGTTTCGATCATACTATTCTTACATAATTTGCGTGAAGAAAAATATTTCTTTTGTAAGCTTTTCTTTTTAAGAAAAGGTTTAATGAAGGTATTAAAAAAGAAGTTAAAGAAGAGAGGAGAAAAGAGGAAGATAGGGGAAATATCTCTGATTCCCGAATCGTTAGACGACTTATGGCATCTCAAGCATATAATAGAAGCGGGTGACCTCGTGTATTCTCTTACGTATAGAAGGTTAGAGGAGGCAACCGATAAGATAAGACCGGTTAAGACGGAAAAAAAACCTCTTAGATTGGGCATAAGAACGGAAAGTATCGAATTTCATAAATTCTCTCACAGATTACGCATAAAAGGTGTGATCGAGAAAGGGATGGATACTGAACTGGGCTCTTATCATACTTTTAACATCGAACCCGGTACGGAGCTTTCCATCATCAAGACGTGGATGTGGAAAGAACATCAGCTAAAGAGGATAAGAGAAGCGGAAAAAGCTGTGGCTTCTCCTGATGTAATTGTAGTCACCATAGAAGAAGGAGAGGCAGTTGCTGGTATAGTAAGACAATATGGCGTGGATGAGCTTTTTTCAATACGATATGGCTCGGGAAAAGGTATAGATAAAGGTAAAGGAGAGGGAAGCAAAAAGGATTTTTTTCACGCTGTGCTAAACCAATTGAAAAACTCTTTTATTTCCACATCCGCGGAAGCAATAATCATTGCGGGTCCCGGCTTCGTAAAGAACGACTTTTTTTCCTTCTTAAAAGAAAAGGACTCGGAGTTAGTGAAGAGAGCGAGAACGGAGCAAGCTTCTTCGATAGGTATGTCGGGGTTCATAGAAGTTTTGAAAAGAGGAGCGGTGGAAAGGCTAAAAAGAGAGGAGAGGCTGACACGTGAAGTTGGACTGTTGGATAGGTTAATGGAAGAGATAAGCAAAGAAAAGGACGGAAAGGCAGTGTATGGAAAAGCCCAGGTGAGAAATGCTTTGCGGTACGGTGCGATAGAAACTCTGCTGATTAGCGATGAAAAACTCATGGCGTCGAGGGTGGGAGAGAAGGAGGAAAAGGAAATAGAAAGCATGCTTGAGGATGTGGAAAGGGGAAGGGGGAAAATAGTGGTGTTCAGCACTGAATTCGAGCCCGGAAAGAGGTTAAACGCCTTAGGGGGAATTGCAGCGATATTGAGATTCAGGATTGCTTAGAACAAAAAGATTCATATTTGTATAGCTGAGGTAAAAAACCACGAGATTTCACGAGAAACCTTTTCTTAGAAAGAAAAGCTTTACCAAAAGAACACATTCGTTTTTCTTTTAGCACAAACCTTTCTTTGAAAAAGAAAGCTTTACCAAAGAAAGTTATTTTTAGTAAAGGTTTTTGCTTGCAAAAAAGTTTTTTGTAAAAAAGAAAAAGTGTTGTGTAATCTTGTGGTTACATCTGCGTTTCCTCAAAAAAGAAGTCGCTACATAAAGGGTCTTCTGCCATATAATCGCCACTATGAAGATATGCTCTCACACGGCATCCACCACAGATATCTTTGTATTTACATGCGGCACACCTGCCCTTTACCTCGCGATTTCTCAGTTCAACAAAGACTTTCGAGTCGAGTATCTCACGAAGACTCATCTCAGTGACATTCCCTGCTTTTACTTCCAACAGCGGACATGGCACGACATCGCCGTTTGGTTTGATAGAAAGCATGCCGGTAGCAGCTCGACAGCCTGGAATCTCGGTATAAAAGAAATCGGGAACGAAAAGACCTTCTTCTTCCTTCCTCTTCAATACCACCCAATACTGTGATGCCTGCGTTGTGCATATCTCGATTCCCCTTCGCTTGTTCTGTTCTTCGTATAACAGCATCAGGTTTTCTGCATACTGAACTGTGTCGAGTTCACTATCTGGCATCTCTTCTTTTCCTCTGCCCATTGAAACGTAGTGGAAAAACCTGCACTGTCTCGCACCCAGATTCTCAGCTATGTCAATAATCTTTACGGTTTCTTTTTCGTTCTGTTTCATGATACAGGGGTCAATCACTAAACTCAATCCTGCATCTCTACATGCTCTTGCACTCTTTATTGCCTTTTCAAAGACACCTTCGCCTCTTATTGCGTCGTGTGTCTTTTGAGTGCCATCAATAGGTATTATGACTTCCGCAATTCCTGATTTCTTTAAACGAGCAGCGACTTCTTCCTTGAGCAATGTTCCATTTGATGCGAGAACGAGGTGCAAATCTCGCTCTTTTCCGTATGAAATGAGATCAAATATGTCCTTTCTCATCTGTGGCTCTCCGCCGCCAAAGGTGACGTTCGCTTTATCACCAAATACGTTGGCTATTTCATCAATGAGTGCGAAGGATTGCTCTGTGCTGAGTTCTTCTTCTAATTGCGCGCCTGCGTCATAGTAGCAGTGTTTGCATCTCAGATTGCATTCCTTCGTGATGTTCCAGTTGATGTTGTATTTGTGCATTTAGACCTCGATTCCTCTAACCTTAATTCTCCTTATTATCAAGTGACTTATCATTGTGGCTCCCAGGATTAAGTACATGGGGGTATAGAAGAGGTAATCTAAATCCAGGAAGTAGAGGAGCGGGAACAGAACTCCGCTAATACTGATTGGAATCCCTATGAAAAGGTTCTTGTTCTTCATTATGTCAAATCTTGCGAGCCTGAGGATTCCTGCTAAGAGGAAGAAGGCGAGAGAGAAAATCGTCAGGAGGCTCAACGGCAGTATCATGACCCCGAATATGACCGGGGCTATACCGAAGGAAACTAAATCAGACATCGAGTCGAGATGCATGCCGAATTCACCCTTCCTCTTAATCCGCCTCGCCACGTAGCCGTCAAAGAGGTCGAAGATAAAAGCTAAGGGCAGAAGTATCATGGCAATTGTGAAGCTCCTGTAAAGGATGAAGACCATTGCTAAAAAACCACAGAATGCATTTGCCAGCGTGAGGATATCGGGCAGTTTTATTAGATCCCTGAAGTGGTAGCCTGGTTCTTTCTCCTTTTTCATCATTACACCCCCTCTTATCGAATTCATAGCTCTCTGCATTAATCAATACTTTCCGTATTTAGAGTTCAGGTAGATGAGCGAAATATACCCAAAGCCAAGGGAAAATATGTAAAAAATGAATCTATCCAACAGGGCAACTGATGCGGCGATCGTAGATGAGATTCCAAAGGAGATGTACAGTGAGATCATCAGCAGCTCTGTGACTCCGGCTCCTCCGGGCATGAAGATAAAGTAACTCAGGAATATAGACAGGGAAATTACGATTATTATAGCAAAGAAAGAGACGTGATGACCGAGGGCAAAGAAAAGCACGTAAGTATTCGCAAAAATCAGTATCCAGCCGACAAAAGCCAGGATAACGTTCACGCCGACCTTCTTCTTGTCGTGGGACAGCTTCGAGAATGTTTGAGCGAACTCCCTTAGCTTCAGCCTGATGTAATCGTCAAAGGTTTGCAGTGTCTTGAACCTCTTTCTGAGGAAGGAAAACGGACCGAAGTAGTAGATTCTTGAGATGACAGCTTTTCCCTTGAAGCTCTTCCCTTCGTACTTCTCCTTCAGGATGTAACCCGCGATGGGTACACCAATGATGAGAACCAATACGAACTCCAATAGTATCTTCACTATCAGGGATACGTTCTGGATGAATATAAGGACGAAGAGCAGTGAACCCATCCCAAAGAATGCCAGAGCGCCTACCCCGGTAATCCTCTCCACAAAAACCGTAGAGAGACAAGTAGCCTTGTTCACCTTTATCTTCTTCGACAGGAAGTAAGCTTTTAGTGGACCTCCTCCGACCTGCGGTCCGGGTGTGGCGGTATCCATAAAACTACCGGCAAGTAACATGACTAATAGGGAAAAGAAGGGCGCTTTTTTTATGCCGTTCACGAATATCTGCCACTTCAAGTTCCTCACCAGAATGGAAGAGGCTTGAAGCACAACAGCTAATATAAGGTAGCGTGGATTTGCACTCACTATTGTGCTGTAAAGATTTGAGAGCCCGATATTGTGTATTATCAGGATTAGAAGTAGCAAAGTTACGGGAAGCAGCAGAAACTTGAGATTCTTCTTGTTTTTCATTTTTTTTCAATACTTCTTTACCGCTGAGCCCGCAGAGAACGCGGAGAATCAGGAAAATCATTTACCACCCGGCGAATGCCGTCCTTTAGAACCTTGACATTGAAGTTGATCAGCAAGCCCACCTTGCAGCCAGAAAGTCTCAGGTAAGAGAGCAACTGGGCCTTGTGAATGGGTGCCAGGTGATCAACGGCCTTGACCTCTACAATGACCGCTTCTTCGACGAGAAGGTCCAGGCGGTAGCCACAATCCAGCTTCACCTCTCGATAGACCACGGGTAGCGGTTTCTGCTGCTCAACCTTCAAGTCACGTTCTACAAGTTCAAAAGCCAGGCAGGTCTCGTAGGCGGACTCCAGCAGGCCCGGCCCCAGATCGCGATGTACCTCAATAGCGGCACCGATAATGCTCTCCGTGATCCGGTTCAATCTTTCTTTCTTTGTCATCTCAGCGCTCTTCGCGTTCTCGGCGGTAAACAAATACGTTTTTCATGCTATTGGCAGAAAGGACAGGTATCCCAAGGAAATTATGTAAGTGAGGATTTGGGCGTTAAACCCTGAGAACAATGGAATTAAAAGGTTATCGTCTATCTTATTGACCACGGTCTCGACTATTGTCGCTGTCCCTGCCATCACCAGTATTACCAGCCATGAGTATGAGTTCAGGAATACGAACCCTATGAGCAGGTCCACGGCAAACTCCGCCATACAACCCTCAACAGCCCTGTCCTTCAGCTTTGGTATCCATGTCCTGCCGAACCTCTTGCCGAATATTGCTGCGAAGGCATCTCCTATCGTTGTCATCAGTATGGCTGCCATGGCTATCTCCTTGGAAAAGACGCTAATGGCTATTATAGCACCTATGAGGAAGAAAACGTTGCCGCTCAACCTGTCTTTCTCATTCTCTCTGTAAAGTTTGTGAAATAAGGGCAATTTTAGCCTTAGGTCGAGCCTGATGAACTCGACCTCCAGGAATAGTATCAAAAACAAGGTCAATGGTAGCAATATCGCCTCCTTGGGCAGAAAGTAGTAAAATATGACTATCAGCACGGAGGTGACGTGTACAGCCTTTCTCTGGAGTTCCCTTTTCAGACTGAAATTTTGAGCTTCCATTGGTTCTACCTTTCCGGCAGTTCAGAAATAGAGATGACATCATATCCCCTTATTCGCAACCTTTCTACAAGCCCGTAACTGACATTCTCATCTATTACAATCTTCATTCATAAACCGCCTTTTCAGTAGCCAAATAAGCTGCATATTCCAGGCACGCCAGGATATCCTCATGCTTAAGTCTGGGGAAATTTTTTAATATAGTATCAGAATCCTCACCGGCTGCCAGATGGCTGAGAATTACATATACCGGGATGCGCGTATCCTTAATACATGGTTCCCCACCGCAGATATCTGGGTCTGAAACTACCGCTTTTTGATACAACTTTCTTCCTTCTATATGCACGCCCACCATTTTCATTCTCCTTTTTTATTGTTTTTACGATATAGTCTCTTATAAATGTTGCTACATTCATTGCGAGCATAATTTATACTTTAGAACCACGAGAAATAGTCACCATTTGATTTCCCCTCGTGCCAGGCGATTCTCATAATCTTCGAGATTTGGCAAATAATCGGCGAAGTCTGATTCAGCGATTTCTAATGCCTCGTTAAAGAGTGTCCACAATTGCCAGCGAGTACTATCGCTTTTTATCTGCAGAAAGTCTATGAAATCATTCACTTCCTGGATGAGTGGCTCTGGTAATTCTCGTATTTTGGCAGCGGTCGCTTCATAACCCGTCATTTTTATTCCCCTCCATTTAGGTAAACTTTTTGTATCTTTCATAATAAAAAGCTTATTCCCTTTTTCCCTTTTAGCCTTTTAGCCATATTGTTTTTCGACTTCTACATTGCATCTTACACTTTCTTTCTGAAATTAAGCACTTTTCCTTTTTCAATATCCTCGTTATCATGAATAAGCGTCCCGGAATATTCGCGTTCAAGATAGAAATTCGCACTTTCTATTTCTTCTTTTGCTTCGGATTCCATGTGTTTTGGCCACACGGAAATAATAGCATCTCTTTTCGAAACCCGGTAAACTTCTTCCAGTAATTTCCTTCTATCCGCCACCTGTGAAAAATAGTAAGAATGAAAAACATCGTACAGAAGGACTATATCAACAGACTCATCCGCCAAAGAAATTTTCAACTCGCCTGAGGTATCTATTCTTTTTATATTTTCCAAGCCTGCTGATTCGGCTTTTTGCATCAATTGAGCCAAAGCTTTCTTGTCTTTGTCTAAAGCATACACTTTTCCTTCTTTACCAGCTATTTTCGCTGCGGGAATCGTATAGGTGCCTGAACCACAGCCAAAATCCAATACGGTCTTGCCTCTTTTGATGCCTGCTTTTTTTAATATTTCAAAAACGTGTGCTTCTAAGTGCATTCCTTTAGATACTGGGCTATCTTCTCTACAAATTTTTCTCCATTCTCAAGTATTTCCTTAGCTTCGTCCCCCAATATTACGAAGGTGTATTCATAATCCCCTAACTGCCTTTTCTCAAATGCCCTATTTAGTTCTTTACCCATCTCCTTTGGGAAAATGCCCGTCTTAATAAAGTGTTCTCCAAAAGCAGAAATCACGCCCCGATGGGATGAAAATGATAAACCCTTTGTAAGCAACATAGCCTCAGCAGAATAAAACATGGCATAGTATGCCCTGGAGACTGAAGACTCACAATCTCCATCTTCAAGAAGTATCCTGGCACTTTTAAGATATTTCATCGCCCTTTTGATGAGAGATTCCACTTCTTTCATGCAGGCACACCTTCCCTTCGCACATTTATAAGCAACGGGCTATTCACGGTAGAGTAATCTTTTTCTGACACAGGATAAACAGAGATCAACACCTTGTGTTTTAGATTTATCTCGGTGATTATCTCTATCATCCTGTCTATTTCCTTTCCAGGAATGATTTCTTCTCCGAGAACTATAAGCAGATCTATGTCTGATTTTTCCGTGGCATCGCCTCTCGCCCACGAGCCGTAGAGGATTATATTCTTCAATCTATCGCCATACAGGTTTTCGAGTTCTGCTCTAAACTCCCTGAGAACTTCTTTTATCTTCATGGCACCTATTCTTCTTAAGATTTAAATTTTTGGATAATTGCTTTTTGCTGAAATAGTGGCATATGACTATTGTTAAGGTAACTTCATAGGTCTATGTATGTTTTTCTTTGGTAATCTTGAACATCATCAGGATCATTAATATACTCAATAAGTTCCGATAGGATTATTGCGGGGAAAACAGTGTCGCCCATCGAAGCATCTTTAATGATATGTGTACCGCCGTGGAAATATCTATGCTGTAAATTATCAAAATGTAATAAAGGTGTAATTTCGTATCTCTTCTGCCACTCATCACCCATCTCCCAGGCAATGACCAATTTTATCTGTCGTTCATTTTTTAGCCCTTTTTCAAACTCTTCAATTAGAGCATCAAAAGAATATTTGTATTCAAGAATATCTGGAGCCGAATCATATTCTTCAGTCGCTTTACTGCTCTCTATTCCTAACGGATTTTTGTCTTTATCGAAAATATGATTCTCAAATGGTTTTTTAAAGCAGAATCTAAAGATACCGTCATACTGTTGATGTTGATTTGTAGCCATCAATTTTATTCCTCTTATGACTCCGCCTGCAAGCAATTGGTTAAATAGTGCTATAACATCTTGTTCATTTAGAGGCTCAGAAGTAATAGAGGCTTCTTTAAGGGGAAGAAAAACATCTTCCCTTGTTATTATTAAAGGATTCTCTTTTTCGTGGTCTTCTTGTTCTCTTATCCAATCATGGATACTTCTTTCCCCAATTATGTCTGGAGGGGCTCCTGTTTCTTCTTTCAAGAATTTTCTCCAAAGTATAAACTTTCTGGCGACATTGGTAGCGACATGTTGAGCTAAATGTTTTAACTCTGGTTGAAATCCTTTTCTCCCTAAGTCAGGCTCAGCCTCCTCAAAATGTACAATGACATGAGTTACATTTTGATACCCTATATGTTTTGTCAAAGGGATCATTAATAACTCTCCTTGAGGCATACAATTGGTTGCAAGTTGACAACCTCCACTCAATATCCTTGTACCTTTTCTCAATTTTACGACTTCATCATTATAATTATTCCAAATATTAGTTGAGTAACAAAAGAAACCATAAACTGATATTTTGTATTTTTCTGCTAATTCTTTATCTTCAGTATTTAATGCCTTCTTTCCATCTTCTAAAACAAAATCCTTATAATTCCAATAATTATACAAACCATTTAACTTATAATAGCTATCTGGTAATCTTGAGGGATCTCTACGTTTTTTAATCAATTCTTCCTGTTTCTTCATAATACTATCCAGTTCTATACATGTGGATATGACTTTATGAGGATAAATGTACTCACATTCCTCTATAAGTTTTTCTGTTTTTCGACCATCTTCATCGATTACAGTTAAGTGACAGTTAGAAAGTAAACAGTCTCTATTAAAATAGATCCCACCCAAAGGTGTTTTTACCCTTAACACAATTTTCCATTGATCTACAGTGGTTGCTCCCACCCATTTTAAATCCTTTGGATGTATAAAATCTCCAACCAATTTTAAGGAAAAAGTCGAACCATGATCAATCTCATCAAAAACGTCATGGATTACTTTTGACTTTTGTATTTTAGGCCTCGTTTTAGTTCCACTGTCGTCTTCAACCCACTCCCTACCACCTCTTATAGCCCCCACAAAAGAAAAATCAGGCGTTTTTGTGCCAATTTGAAGAAAATTAAAACCATAACCTAAATAAGTAGCCCCAACCCCTTTATTGCCACGATCATCTTGCCTTTTAAAAGATACATTTGGTGCTAAGAAGCTTTTGAATTGATCCTCAGAAAAACCTACACCATTATCTGTAACACAAATTGTGTTTTCTTTTAGATCTATCTTAATCCATATAGCTGGTGTATATTTTGTATCCTTTTGTTTTCGATTGTCAACCGCATCTAATGCATTTTGAATTAATTCAGAAAAAGGGTCAAAATAGCCAGTATAAGATTTTAATATATTCCTTATTTGGCGTTTTATGGTTGCGCTAACTAATTCTGACGAAAGACTTGCTTTTAACGGATCCCAATTCTTTAATCCCATTTTATTCCTCCTTATAAACCTTTAATATATCCCTCTTTGATAAACTTCTTCCCTTCCAAAACATTTCCAAAATCATCCCTTATCTTTACCTCAGCATAATCATATCCAATGAACTCTTGATATTTAAATCTTTCACCGCAACGTATATATTTCCCTCGTCTCACTGCCCATCATCCCCCAAAGAACACATCGGGTCTTCTGCCAAATAATCACCCGAAGTAGCATACGCCCTTGACCTGCACCCACCACATATTCTCTTATACCTGCAAGTTGCACAATGTCCCTTCACTTCCCTCGCCCTCAACGCCTTGAACATCTCAGAATCCATGACAATGTCCAAAAAACCGTCTTCCCTTATATTCCCCGCCTTTACTGGCAAATATGCACATGGTGTCACGTCACCATTTGGAAATATGTGAAAGCGAGTGATGCCAGCAGTGCATCCTGTAAACTCAATTCCATCCTCATGGTCCACAAGCCCCTTATCCCTAAGATAAGCCCAGTACTGCGGGTTGCATATCGGTTTAAGCCAGACGTTCGCCTCCATTTGTTTTTCCACTACGTAGTCAAAGAATCCCATGTTCTCATCCGTGGATAAACAAGCCTCAGAAATCTCCTTACCTCGACCCACGGCAATCAAATAAATAAGATAGATTCGCCACAGACTTAAATCGTCTGCAAACTTGATTATTTTTGGTATCTCTCGGTAATTATCTCTTGTAACCATCGTGAAAAGCTGTACTGCAAGCCCTGCATGGGCACATGCTTTCATTCCTCGCAGCACGTCTTCAAAAGCGCCCTTAACACCTCTGAAATCGTCATGCGCGCTGCCAAACCCATCAATGCTTATTGCAGCTCGTTCCAGACCTGCTTTCTTTAACCTCTCTGCAACTTCCTTCGTTATCAGTGTTCCATTCGTTGCCATCACGATTTGCATGTCAAAGGAGGATGCGTATTCGATGAGGTCATAGATGTCTTCTCTCAGCAGAGGCTCTCCGCCTGTGAATGCGAACTTAACAGGTCCAAGCTTGGCGCTTTCCTCGATGATAGCGAATCCTTCTTCTGTTGTAAGCTCCTCAGGGTCTTCTTCGCTAATCGAGCAGTGTTTGCACCGCAGGTTACATCTCTTCGTGACTGCCCACACGACCTCGCCGGGCAAATAGCTGAAACAGCCGGTGCCAACCGCGTCGTTTGCAAATAGTTCGTCTTTATGTGTTCTTATCCAGCTTTTTAAATCATCAAACTCAATGGTCATCGTCATCTTAAGCCTAACCAAACAATCCACCGAGAATGAAAATTCCAATAAGCGCCACGAGTATAAAGAGCATTCCTATGAATCCATTCTTGCATATCGTCTCTAAACCTTCCTTGCTCTTCCATTCTCCCTTAATCGCTGGGATTAAACTCTTGAGCAGGAAGAAGGCGGGTAACAGAAGCAGAAGCAGTAGAACTACCGCTCCTTTAACGATAAATATGACAGGAATAAACAGAATTAAAGCGCATATTGTCAATAGAATATATATAGGCGCCATTTTCTCCTTTCCAAATATAACCACGAGATTTCTTCTATTTGTTGATAGGTCGGCTTCATAATCCGGGAACTCACGAATTATCTTCATTGCTGGCGCATGAATAATCCACGGTAGTGCGACAATGAGCGGGAGCCACAAACTAAAATCCTGTTGCAGATAACTTTGTTGCAGATAATAACCCATAAATACAGGAATAGCGGCGTTGTCAACGCACAAAAAAGCCTCGCCAAGCCCACGATGTGATGCCTTTATCGGCGGCGCCGTATAGAATAGACCCATAAGACCCGCGAGTATCCCTATGGGGAGCGTTAATACTCCGGTCTTGAAATAGAACTGCAATAGTAGTCCAAGTGGAATTGCAGCGAAGAAGAAAATAATGGATGCAATTAAAGCTTGTCTTCTTGGCAACAGACCTTCTACCAATACCCTCGTCCCCCCGGTCGTTGTGACTCCCACTTCATCGCCACCAATACGCTCCAAATTTAGCTTGTCGGTTTCGTAGTCGAAATACTCGTTTGATATAAAGCACGCATTAGTCAGGAAATAGACTGCAATAACAGAAATGGCTAATACGGACCAATTTATTGTTCCACTTACAAACCACGCAATACTGGTGCCGAGCAGGAAAGGTAGCTGTGTGGTAAGATGCTTATGCAGTTCTTGTATCCTTATCCAAGCAATTAACTTATTAGCCATTTCTAACTTTACACGTAATTGTATAGCTCTAAGAAAATCCAAGACCTCGATACATATAAATATGTTCTTTTATGTTCATATCCAATAATGAATATAACATGTCTATACACAGGGAAATATGAATATGTTTAATTAAGGAAAAAGGATGTCTAAGGGAGGTTTGGCAAACAATCCTGCTTGTTCCGCCATTCTGTAGAGTTCATCGTGCGCTTTTACAACTTCTTCGGGCATTTCATACGTGTATTTATTCACGTACATCAGTGCGAATTTCTTGACCAGCTCTTTATCTGCACCTCTTGAATATTTCATTGCATACTGCAACGCTTCTTCTACATTGTCCAGCGCATACTGCACGCTTTCTCGCATAAGCACAAGAAATTCCCGTTGCGTCCCTTCAGGAATATCCCGTTTTATGGCGTTAATGCCAAGAGGCAAAGGCAGTTTTGTCTTTTCATGCCACCAGTTCCACAAATCGACTATTTTTACAAGTCCATGCTGCGTGTAAGTTATCTGGCCTTCGTGGATTACCAATCCTGCATCTACGTCCCCTCGCTTCACCGCGGGGATAATCTCGTCAAATCGCATTTCAACAGGCTGGAAGTCATCAACTGCCAGTTTTAGCAACAGGTTCGCAGTGGTGTATTTCCCGGGCACTGCAATACTTTTCCCTTCAATATCCATTCCCTTTCTTGCTACTACTACCGGACCATATCCGTCACCGACACTTGCACCGGCTGACAGAATCCGATATTGGGGGTGGAGAAAAGCATAAGCGTGGGCTGAGAGCGCTGTGACATCAATCTCTGCGTCGAACGCTCTTCTGTTCAGCGTTTCAATATCCTCAACAACTTGTTTTATTTCAAAATTGGCACTGATTTTGCCGCTTAACAGTCCATAGAGCATGAATGCGTCATCGGCATCCGGTGTATGTGCTATGATCATGGTTTAACTTATTGGGTAGGTGATATAAAAAGGTTATAGGACTACTTATATATACTATTGCTATATGATACCAATATGGAGGGATGTATATTGATGTCGAATATACCGAAGTTATTGGCATTTTTGAGAAATGAATCCATGATGCATATTTTGGTTCTTCAAAGTGAGGTTGGTTTATGACGAATATGGAACATTATATGTGGCTTTGGCAGCAGACCACTCGCTCTGACCGGAGGGATAAGATATTCGAAACAGTTGTCACAAAGGCAGA
>JAGLZV010000113.1 GCA_023131215.1 Candidatus Methanophagales archaeon
GAATTAAATCTTAGTAAATTTGAGCCTAAGCCAGAGTACAACACTGAAGATAATATGATAATTCCCGATTTTTATTCTCCTTGCTTAGCTCTTTCTGCAAGGTATGAAAGAGCGGTTGGTTATTTTAGGGCAAATATCTATAGAGAACTTGGTGAAGATTTACTAAATTTTGCCAAACATGGCGGAAAGATTCTGTTAGTATGCTCACCAGATATTCCAGAACATGATGAAGAAGCTGCGAGAGAGGGGTATGAATTAAGAGGAAAAAGGTCAGAGCAGGAACAAGAAATTACTTTGTTGTATGTATTAAGTGACATGTCAAAAGATCCAAAAGAGTATGATTGCCTAAATATGCTACGACTTCTTATTGAAAAAGGTTCAATGGAACTTTATATCGCAACCAGATCTGGCGGTATATATCATAGAAAGATGGGTGTGTTTTATGATTCCGCTGGAAATTATATCGCCTTCTCGGGTTCTGGAAATGAAACTCGGAGAGCTGTTGGATCAATTGAGGATTGGGGAAACGATGAGGAGTTTGATGTATATCGAAGTTGGGGAAATGATTTTGAGGCACATAAGGCAGAAACAAAAGCCAGATATTTTAAAAAACTCATTACTGGCGGGGCAATACACACAAAGGTTCGCCCTATTAATGAAATAGAGCGAGAAGAGTTAGCGAAATTTCGATCTCACTTAACACTTGAGGATTGTAGAGCGGGGGCTAGGGCTAGAAACCCCTCTCATAATCAAAGCGAAGAGAAGTTACGTTCCAGTTATGAAGTAGAAATTGATGGGCGGAAGTTATCCCCTTATTACTACCAAATCCAAGCAATTGAAGCATGGGGAAAAAATAATTGTGTTGGAATGCTTTCAATGGCTACGGGAACGGGAAAGACATATACTGCTTTGTTTGCCGTTTTAGATTTAATTAAACAGGGACGTCTTGTTGTTATATTTGTTCCATCAAAAATTTTATTACAGCAATGGTATGATATTGTATCAAAGTTTTTCCCTGAAGTGCCAATTCTCGCAGCTGGGGGAGGACATAATTGGAAAGCGTATGCCATGAAAAGGATATTTGTGTCAGATATCGCTAAACCTAGGATTATAATATCTACGATGGCCACGGCTTCCTCAGAGGATTTTATAGAGTTTTTAAGCCAAGCAAAAAATCCGATCTTGATTGTTGATGAAGCTCATAGAATAGGTAGCCCTGTATTTAGGAAAGTTCTAGATAGAATATCATTTAAAGAACGTCTTGGACTGTCAGCCACACCAGAGAGATTATTCGATAATGAAGGAAATTTAGTGATACAATCTACATTCGGAGATATACCTGTTTACAACTTACCTATTGATGGAAAGGTCAAATTGTCAGAAGAAGATGACGAGGAGATACCCATATTGGGGAAATTTTTGACCAAGTACGATTATTATTATGAAATTGTAAATCTTAACGAGGAAGAGCTAGAACAATGGGACAAAATTACTGCAGAAATAAAAAAATACATAGCTAATAATCCTTCTGTATTGGATTCTAAAGGAGCTTCAAAAGAAGTTGAAAAATTAGAACTATTATATATTAAGAGAGCCAGAATTTTAAAGAAGGCACAAGGTAAAGTCGAATGTGCATGCAAAACCATCTCAGAACGATATCAACCAGAAAGTAGATGGCTAATCTATTGTGAAGATGAAGAACAAATGAACTCTGTAGCAGAAGCAATACGTGAAAAACATGATAATCTGCCCGTGCTCATCTACCATTCTAAAATGAGAGAGGCGGAGAAAGAAAGGACTATTCAATATTTTGAGCGACATCCGAGTGTTATTGTAAGTATTCGTTGTCTTGACGAGGGAATTGATATCCCTATAGTTGATGGTGCTTTAATTCTTGCATCATCTACTAATCCTCGGCAATACATTCAAAGGAGAGGGCGGGTACTTAGAAAAGCTAAAGGAAAAAGAAAAGCTACTATAGTTGATGTATTAGTATTGCCTGAAAAAACAGAGGAAGATGTCTTAATGCCGGTAATAAAAAGTGAGTTATCTCGTGCTTGGAACTTTGCAAAAAATGCCAATAATGCTGAAATTACTCATGAACTATGGAAAATAGGGAATATATACGGTGTTAATCTCATTACAGATAATGAGATAGCCCTATCAGAAGAGATATTGGAGGATTGACTATGGAATTCGAGGAAATGGTTTCGGTGTTGAAGAAGGTGAACGAAGAGATGGATGAACAAGTTGATGAAAAATTATTAGAACAAATATTAGCTTTAGTTATGAAGAAACCTTTGGATTCTGATAGAGGGAGATGTCAAGACCAGATCATGGAGTTAATAAAGCAGAGAGGAGGTGATTAGCATTATAATAAAAAAAATTGAAATGCTTAATTTTGGTCCTTTTTATGGAAACCATGAAATCTCATTTTGGAATGATGGAATAGGTATTCATCTCATTAGAGGGGGTAATGGACAAGGGAAAACATCTATTCAGCGAGCAATATTATGGGCTCTCTATGGTGTTATCTATGATAGGAAAGGAGAGAAAATCAGATTAACTTCATTACTGAATCATACAGCCAAGAAAAAGGATTTGTATAAATATACTGTGCAAATCAGTTTTATCCATGAAGAAGAGAATTGGGTTATAGTAAGGAGTACTAAGGCAAATAGGCATAATGATCATAAGTATGAGGAAGGAATGACAATAGAGGTTTATAGGAATGGAAGGATTGTTCCTGATCCAGAACATGAAATACAGCGAATATTACCTTCATCTATAAGTCGGTTCTACTTTTTTGATGGTGAAATGCTCCGTGATTACGAAGAACTGCTAGAAGAAGATAGTAGGGCTATGGCTTTGCTAAAAGATTCGATTGAGCGTGTTCTCGGTCTCCCTTATTTTAAAACAGCCCGCAGGGATTTAGACTCTATTAAAAAGAAGTTCGAAAAAGAAAGAGCTAAAATTCTAAGACAACTCGGTGGGGCTGATTTGGAAGAATTAGCTGAATCACAGCAGATGCTAGAGGAAAATTTAGAAGAACTTGAGAGATCAATAGCTGAAATAGAAAACCAAAAAAGTAAGTTGGATGCGGAGATTGCGGCTGACAAAAGAAAATTGGCAGATATGAAAGAAGTCCAAGATCTTGCCAACAGGAGAATAGCTATAGAAGGGGAAATTGAAAAAAGGGAAGCAAAAAAAGAGACAAAAACGTTGGAGAGAAGTGCTCTCGTCGAAAAGTTATACAAAAATGTGTTAGCACCAATTGCAACTAATTTAATCCAACAATTAGAAATTAAATCTAAACAAGCTCTTGATAGGTATAACCAGAAACAACAAGCGCTAGGACGGGCTAAGATTCTTAAGGAAGGAATATCAAAAAGCAAATGCAGTTGTTGTGGGGCGATATTGGATCCCAAAAAATTGGCCGAATTTGAACGAGACTTAGATGAGACAAAAATCAAAATTGAACAGCTCACTCAGATTCCAGAACCTGATCTGTCCTTTGAGAATAGCAAAGATATATTAGAAAAAATGATGGGGAATATAACATCCCCCGAAGATTTTGAAGGATTAGATAAGCAAATTATTGATATTGAATATGAGATTCAGCGATTACTATCTGAATTAGAACAGGTAAAATCTAAACTTGTAGATGTAGATGCTGAAGAGTCTAAAAAACTGGAGATAAAGATACGGAGTAGGGAAAATGAATCAGGGAGATTAAAAGGGATAATAGAAGAAAAAGAGAAAGAAAAGTTGAGACTACTCGAAAATAAAAACGAATTAGATCGAAAAATAGCCTCGATTCCCCAAGAGCAACTACAAAAATTAAATAAAAAAATAGAGTTTATAGAAAAACTTCGAAATGTATTTGAAAAGTCCGTGTCCAGTTTCAGAGAAGAGCAAAAAGCTAGAGTAGAAGACACAGCAACGGAGATATTTAGGCAGATCCGTTCTAAAGAAGAATTTAATCGATTGGAAATAAATAATCAATATGGTTTAAGTATAATAACAAACCAAAATATGGTTCTTAATCGGAGCGAATGGCGCTCTTCGGGAGAAGAGCAGCTCGTCGCATTGTCTTTGATAGGGGCCCTTAACAATTGTGCCCAAGTTGAAGCGCCAATTTTTATGGATACTCCATTTGGGCGGTTGGATGTTGAGCACGGAGAACGTGTGCTTAAATACCTCCCTAATATGTCCAAGCAATTGGTGTTGCTGGTTACTGATAGGGAATTTAGGGAAGGAGACGAAGTACACTTAAGTGGAAATATAAAAACCGATTTAACCTTAATGTATAAGGGTGAAGAAGAGGGAAGTATTATACTTCCTACTATCGCCGGGGAGGTAGTATAATGAATGAAGCTTTTGGAAAAGCCATAACAATCCCTGCAAGTGACAATGCTAAAACACAAATGAAACAATTAGTCACGCAAGGGTTATTTAAGGAACAACGAGATGTCTGGCGGCTAGGTGCATCTCTTGGAATAGCAAAGGGGAGAACAAAGGAAGTCGGAAAAAGAGAAACGTTCCAGAATGTAAATAGCCTAGACCCAGATGGAATTTTTGCTGCTATAATGCTTGGTCTCTATCCCGACTTAAAGCCGGAAGAGAGAGTGAAAAAGTTGGTTGATCATGCAGAATGGGGGATAAACGAGATAGCCCACGAAAATGATATAGGGACACTCGACTTCTACAGTTATGTGGCCGAAATTGAAAAGCGCATGCAAATCAAATAATGCTTAACTGACTTGAATAAACTCACAAATCTAAGAATAAAAACGCCGAACCACGAAGCTACAATGAAGGAAGCAATAGGGAAGAAGCGGTGAAGCTAATGAGAACTGAAGTTGCTAAAATACTCCGTTTCTATGGATTTGCCACTACTGAAGCAGTGGGAGGTCCGCTAGGAGATATAGTTGGAACTAGAAGCCAGATGCAACCTGTGGCAAGAACACCGGGTCATAAATTGACAAAGATTATTTATTATTCCAAAGTGTTTCCTGATTATTCTATCTAATACCTACAAAAAGTTTGAGAGAACGAATACTTCACTCGCGCACTCTTTCGAGATTAGGTACAGGATCTGGCTAGCAGTTCATTCATTATTAATAGAACAAGATAAAAAGCAAACTGAAGATATTGAGAAGTTTGAGGAAACAGAATTCGAAGAAAGACGTAGAATTCCCACAATCGCATCTATGATTTCTAACAGAGAGGTTCGTTCAGGACAATCAGCACTTCAGCTCGAGATCGAATAGTTAATGACAGAGATGCATTTTATGGGTTCTTGCAGAAATAATGAGGCACAAGCCATCGGGGACTTCCACCAGAAATGAGGGGGTGTCTGGGTACAAGGTAACATCTTTTTAGCAGCCTAATATAATAGAAACTAAACGAAATGGCAAGAACCAAAATAGCAGTTTGTGTATGCTCCGGCGGGATCGATTCCACAGTGGCAGCGGCAATCGCCTCGCAAGAAGGCTACGAATTGCACCTCTTCCACGCTTCTTACGGACAGCGAGCAGAGGAGCAGGAAAAAGAAGCAGTAGAGAAAATAGCAGCTTATTTAGGTGCGAAGGAGTTGAAGTTTGTGGAAATACCCTTTTTGAAGGAACTTGGGGGGTCTTCTTTGACGGACATCACGAGAGAAGTCCCCGTGGCTGAAAAAGTAAATTTAGATGAAGAAAAAGAGACACCATCTACATGGGTTCCCTGCCGGAACTTAATCCTTTTAGCGACTGCAAGTGCTTATGCAGAAGTCGTTTCTGCAGATGCCATCTTTGTGGGGTTCAATGCAGAAGAGGCAAGAGCGTATCCGGACAATGAGAAAGAATTTGTTAGTAGGTATAATTTGGTATTGGAGAAAGCAGTGGCTTCTTATTGTCAGCCGCCAACAGTAAAAGCACCTTTAGTGGATTTGTTGAAACCGGACATAATAAAAAAGGGGATAGAGGTCGAAGCGCCATTGCATTTGACTTATTCATGCTATTTAGGTGGCGAGAAGCATTGTGGGATTTGCGAGTCCTGTTTGCACCGGCGAAGGGGTTTCAAAGAGGCAGATGTGGAAGATCCGACGGAGTATATTCATGAGGAAGAAAATCCCAAATCCTAAGCAACACTTTTTCTTTTTTACAAAAAGAAAACCTGTGCTAAAAGAAAAAATAATGGGTGGTTTGGATTTCGGATTTAGAGTTTAGAGATTATACCAGAGGTTCAGGCTGCCTTTCTTCCGGAAGCACGGGTAATCGCATGGTATTCAACAACAAAGTATCTCCGATTTCTTTAGCACGTTCCAAGAGCAATTCCTTGCCCATAGACGTGAGTGCGAATATCGGAATTGCAGTGCCAGCCTGCAAAAGAGCTTTTTCTTTTGCCAGTTCTCGTATGTGCGGCGATGCACAAGCAGTAATCAGGTCGGTGATTTCATAGAATTTCTCTGCGTATTTTCTGGAGATGCCTGTGAGGTGCACACCGAATATCACTGCTTGTTTACTGATAGCTCTACATCGCTCTGCGTCTGCTAGTATGGACACGGTAACACCCACTCTTTCGTATCCAAGCTCAAGTGCCATCTGCAACCCAGCTACCTGGTCTATTCTTGGCGGGTCGAGTATCTTCCCGCCTTTATCCTTTATTTTTTCTATTATTCCTTCAACGGGTGTGGTCTCAATTACACCACTTAACCTTGCCCCTATTCCCTGCACGAGTGCAGGATCGGAAGTGATTACTGTGCCTGCACCTTCACAAACCGTTACAGTGGCATCGAGCAAACCCCTGCGAAGTGCGGTCATGAAAGTCTCTGAAGCGCCAAAACCAACAAAAACCTCTAACTCTACCTCTCTATCCGCTGTGCACATCCCGAAATCTTGTATCCTGAATTCTATGTTCTCTTGTATCACTTTTTCGTTCAGTTCCTTTATTCCTCGTATTTTAGCCCATAATGGGCAATAATCGAGCAGCGGTTTGCTAACTTCGACTACTTTACCGTTTTCTACCACCACTCTCGCTTTTCCCATGGTTTCAAAGACATGTCTGTCTTTACTCATCATATATGGTCTACAGTTCACAATTTAATAGATTATCTATAGAAAAATTAATAGCAAGGAACTTTGAAATGGAAGTCAAAAGAATCCTTACGGAGCGAGGCGTAAGAGCTACGAGAGGTCTTGGTCAGTATTTTTTGATTGATGACGACGTGGCAGCGAGAATGGTGGAATATGCCGGTGTAGGAAGCGGTGACGTGGTGCTGGAGATAGGAGCGGGAGTGGGAAGCGTCACGGAAAAGTTGGCGAGAAAAGCGAAGAAAGTTTATGCCGTGGAGAAGGATAAAGAACTTTGTGAGATATTAAGGGAGCGATACGTAAATAAAGAAAGCAAAACAGAGGTAAAGGTGATAGAAGGCGACATTATGAAAATAGAACTTCCGGAATTTGATAAAGTCGTTGCGAGCATACCTTTCTCTTTGTCATCACCAATCACTTATAAATTGCTGCTTCATGACCCTGGCTTCGGGCTTGCTGTGCTGTTATATCAGAAAGAGTTTGCGCAGAAGATGGTTGCAAAACCCAGGTCAAATTTGTACGGGCGTTTATCTGTTATCGCGCAGACACTTGCAGACGTTGAAATTCTTGAGTTCGTTCATCGAGATGCTTTTTATCCCTCTCCGCCTGTTAAAACGGCGATAGTGAGGTTGACGGAAAAAGAGAAGGGGAGAAGAATAGTAGAGGAGAAAAGGAAGTTTTTTGAGTTCGTCAGTGAGGCGTTTGAGCACAGGAGAAAGAAGATGAGGAATATATTTAAACCAAGTAAAACAAGTTTTCCGGGAAGCTTAGCACTTGAGGAATTGGAGTGGAGACCGGAGGAGTTGAGTCCTGTAAAATTCGTAAAATTGATGAAATATATTTAAGGGGGGAGGAAAAACAGATAAACGCAGATAAATGCCATTTAATATTCCCACACTGCATAGAATAGAAGAACTAAAAGAAGAAAATAGCGAAGTTAAAACCTTCAAGTTCCACTCGAAGGAGATTGCCAAAGAAAGCACACCAGGCCAATTCGTAATGGTTTGGAATCCTGGGGTAGACGAGATACCAATTTCAATTGCCCATGCATCCCTTGAAGGAGAAGTGGAAGTTGCAATTGCTGATGTCGGCGACTGCACGCGCAGCTTACACCAAAAGCATGTGGGGGATTTGATTGGTTTGAGAGGACCCTTTGGTAGAGCTTTTTCGTTGCATGGCGAAAGAATTTGCATGGTCGCTGGCGGTTATGGAACGGCGCCGTTGAGGTTTGCTGCGAAGAGAGCGAAAGAATTGCGTAAGCACGTAGTAGTCTTAGAAGGTGCAAGAAGTAGTGCAGAACTTTTATACGTGAAAGAATTTTTCGATTTAGGCTGTAATGTCCAGGTTGCTACTGAAGATGGCTCTGAAGGTTATAAAGGGTTAGTTACAGAGTTATTGGAAGAGATACTGGCGTCAGGAGAAAAATTTGAGCAGGTATTGACATGCGGTCCGGAACTGATGATGGAGCGTGTGTGCGAAATTACGAGAAGTGAAAGAATACCAACGCAGGTTTCCGTAGAACGGATAGTAAAATGTGGATGTGGTGCTTGCGGCTCTTGTGACCTCGGCGGGTATCGGGTGTGTAAAGACGGACCGGTTTTCGATGCCGAAGAGCTTGAAAGAACGGAGTTTGGTAAATGGAAGCGAGAAAAGAGCGGTAAAAGAATTGCGATTAAGCCAAATGTGAGTGCACGAAAAGAAGTTGAGCTATTATCAATCCCTCCTTCACGTTTCACGCCGGAGTACGAGCCGTTATTAGTAATAAAAGTCTGTGGAATCAGTTTTTCCAATCCGATTATGAATGCAGCGGGATTTGGAGTTTCCGGGAAATTGCTTTATAGATATGCAGTAGCAGGTGCGGGAGCAGTAATGACAAAATCGGTTGGGTGGGATGAGCGAGAAGGCTATCCCAACCCCACATTTTTTGAAATATCGCCTCATAGCTATAGCTATGTGAATGCGATGGGGCTTCCAAACCCGGGGATAAAGAACTATGGGCTGGAGGTAGAAGATGCAAAGTATGCTGAGGTGCCATTGGTGCTGAGCATTTTTGGTAAAAGTGTGGAGGAATGCAGAGAAGTAGCGAAGATAGCTGTTGAATATCAAATAGACATGCTCGAATTTAATGCCTCCTGTCCGCATACGGAGTTCGCAGCGGTTGAGCACAATCCTAAACTGCTGAAGAGTATAATAAAGGGAATGCGAGACATTGCGCATCCAAAAGGTATTCCAATCGCAGTGAAAATATCGCCTAATGTGGGTGACCCTGCGGGATTGGCAATGACGGCGGAAAAGGCAGGTGCCGATGCCATCACTGCTATTAATACTGTAATATCAAGACCTATTGCCCCCACGCTTGATATTCCTCTTTTGGGCAATCCCACGGGCTATGGTGGTAAATCCGGTAAAGAACTTGCGTTCGGTGGTAAGAAAGTTGTTTTCGCACTGTATGAGGAGTTGAGAATACCCATAATTGCAGTTGGTGGTATCTTTTCTGCTAAGGACGTAATAGAATATGCAAAAAACGGTGCGAGTTTGTTTCAAGTGGGTAGTGCACTGGTAAGCGAAGGATTTGAAATTTTTCCGGTGATAAAGAGGGAATTAAAGGAGTATCTCGAGGCTAATGGGTATAAGAACATTGGTGAAATGGTGGGTGAGGCGCACAGGAAATAATTTAATTAAAAATTATCCCCTATTATTGGCTCTCACCTTTATATCTCCATTCCTTTCTAACCATGCATACTGCTGGAAATCCCTCTATTATCGCTCTTTGCTCTCTATGCCTTCCAGTTCCCGCAATCACATAAGGGCCTGACATTTTTCTGAATATGCACAATATCTTTTTTCCTTCTATTCTCATTCAACAACACCTTTCTCAGCCAATTCCTTCAGTATCTCGTTCACCAGCACAATATCTATTCTCAAATCATCTGAAATTTCATCAGTCCATGCTTTTCCTTTTTCCTTGACGTACTCCAAGATCTCCTTTTCTGCCTGCTCTTTCGATACATCCCTCAACTCTATCACCTTCAATCCCCTAACGTAATCATAGTAAAAGTCTATTGCGTCCCTGATTGCCTCAGCGTTGCTTATCCCCATCCGTTTGCAAATTTTCTCCAGCTTATCCTTCCGCTTTGTTATATCTATCGGATAAATTTCCCTTTCCATAATCTTACCCACACCTACATAATTTATACTACGTATAATATTTATACTTCAAACTGCTTATTCAAAACGAGCAACAACGAAATTTGAGTCCAACCAAGTTATCACTTTTACACTGTTCAATGCCCCAGCCGGGAATCGAACCCGGATCTTGGGCTCCGCAAGCCCAAGGGATTTCCACTACCACACTGGGGCAACACTTTCTTTCTACGAGAAAGAACCTGTGCTAAGAAAGAATCTAATTTTTTCTTTAGTAAATTTTCATTTTTCACTGATGTTAAGGTTGATATTACCCTTCAATGACTTTTACATATACATCCCTCCTTCTGGGACCGTCGCACTCAACGAAAAAGATACTCTGCCAGGTTCCCAGAGCCAACCCCCCTTTTTCTATTGGAATCGTTACACTTGAGCCGAGCACAACAGACCTGAGATGAGAATGTGCATTGTCGTCTATTCTATCATGCAGGTATCCCTTCCCCTTTGGGATTAACTCGTTCAGAAGTGCTAAGATGTCACTTTTCAGCCCAGTTTCGTTCTCATTTATTATGATTCCCGAAGTCGTAT
Organism: Candidatus Methanophagales archaeon; assembly: GCA_023131215.1. Taxonomy (GTDB): domain Archaea; phylum Halobacteriota; class Syntropharchaeia; order Alkanophagales; family Methanospirareceae; genus JAGXOS01. The sequence continues at coordinate 10,809 of JAGLZV010000113.1, forward strand.
GTTTTGTGAATACCACACAGATTCCGGAATCAACATCACCGCTTTTGCTTTTAACAATTTCTTTTACTTTCCCGGTAATATCAATAAGCTCGGTGCTTTGCCTCGTCTCTATTTCTATTCTTTCCATGTTATGATTTCCTGATTTAATAAGAAAGCTTTACTAAAGAAATTATTTTTTATCAAATACCCGCCGAAGTATTCGGTTAGCTGGATAGCGAAGCGAATAAAGGGGAGAAGCAGCAAGCTGATAAGGGATAGATTTCCGCAGCTTAAGGAGTGGTGTCCAGGGCATTTATGGGCACCAAGTTGTTATCATGGTTCGGTGGGACATGGCTGGGAGGTGGTAGAGAAGTATATTTCGGGGCAGAAGGGGTTAGAGAAAAAGGACGTCATACGAGGGGAGCGGTATAGTTATGAGAA
>JAGLZV010000114.1 GCA_023131215.1 Candidatus Methanophagales archaeon
TTTTAGCGTATATCCATCCTCATGAATTTTATGTATGCGATGGCAAAGAACACAACCGAGAAGCTGATGAGTGCCAGAATGTTCTTCCAGACCCTTCCGAGCACCTCCTGAAGACCTGGCGCCTCGTCCCCGTAGGGGGTCGTGACTGACGAGGGGCTGGCTATCCTGTGCGAGATCTTCTGGTAATTCATATTTGGCGAGATTATAGTAAACGCCTCGGTAATTGGTTTTCGCTTCTCCGACCATGCCATCCATTCTTCCTCATATTGCTGTATTTCCTCTTCTGTCACATTCGTTACATCCCGAATGTCAAACGGTGATTTGGATGGATCTCCACTGACCATGTGTGCAACCGTCCCTCCAACTATTGGTAAGAGTGACCCGAGGATGAAGAAGATGACCAGTGTGTAGATGAGTGCACTCCCGCTCTTTCCTGAAACGGTGGACATCATAAGTGCGATTGCGAAGTATGCGAGGAGGAATACAATCGAGGCGATGCCAAAGACCAAAATCGCAGTCAGTTCGTTCATGCTGGGAACGATGCTGAATATGAGCAGCATCGCAAGTGATATGAGAAGTGCAGTGCCCATCGCAAATACCAGTGCCAGAGTTCCGCCCAGTGCTTTGCCGTTAATTATCTCGTCCCTGAATACTGGGCATGAGAGCAGCAATTTTAATGATCTCGTCTCCTTCTCTTTCGATACCAGGTCAAATCCCATAGCTATTGCGAGTATTGCCCCAAGCATCATTATGTGGCTGGACATAAACATGAATACGAGCATTATGGAGGGTCTTTCTGGCATCCCTCTTACAGGACCTTCAGGACCTTCCGTAATCTGCGATATTTGCTCTTTGTATGATTCGAGCTGCTGGTTATAGAAGTTTATGCCCTCATGCATCCCACTCGCCGAAATGATGAGGAACAAAGCAAGAATAATAATAAATCTCCTGCTCGTTAGATGGTCAATGAACTCCTTCCTCGCGACGTTAAACAATCCTTTTGCTTCCATTTTCATTTTTATCATTTCTTCACCTTTCTGTTTACCTCCGTTGCTTCTTTTTCGGTATTTATATAGCGCCCTCCTCATCGCTCATTCTTTTTTACCTCATTTTCCAACATCTCTTTTATCTTTTTTCCGTTCAGGCAAAGCTCAAAGTCACGCAGCTCGTAATACCTCCTCGCTCTATTACCTTTTCCACGCTCTGTCTTCCCCTTCAATATCCTCATCTCTTCAAGGTTCCGAAGATGAAGACATAGTAGAGGTCTGGATATTTCTAACTCCCTAACTAACTCTGAAGTGTATTTCCTCTTCTCTGATAGTGCGGCTATTATGCGAAGTCTGTGTTTATTGCTCAGTGTACCGCAGAGATTAATTATTTCATTCAGGGTTTTTGTCATCATCTTTTTTGCAACACCGCATAAAGGGCGCCACGCCTTTCGGTGTTGAAGCACTCATACAAATCTCGGATGGAACAGCATAAAATAGCGAGGTGGAACATGCGTTCCATAAAATGGAACAGGTGTTCCAAAATGTGGAACAAGTCTAAAAATGGCTTCTGCAGTTCTTTGAAGTCTTTTTCACTCTCGACTCCAACCTAAATAGGGGGATGAAAAAGGGGGGAAGGGATAGGGGGAAAGGGTGTAGAAGCTATTTTCACTTCCTCAGCTTCGAGACCTCTAGCACAATACCGAAGTTAAAGAAAATCTGTCCGATTAGTAGAGAAATTATAAAATGGCAATCCTCCCACCTCTTTCCAAATGCGCCTTTTCACGAATGGATTTGGGTAATGTTATCGTTCCATCTTCTTCCATAGCGCTTAATATCGCCATTATATCCCTTCACCTTTTCCTCATTTTCCAACATCTCTTTTATCTTTTTTCCAGTTATTGCTCAGTGTTCCGCAGAGGTGAATTATTTCATCCAACGTTTTTGTCATTATTTTCTTACATATATAATTTTTATCTTATTATGTAAGTATAAACTCTCAGAAGAAAAGTTTTTTATATTACATTTATAAATAAATAACATACGCGGTGAATCATTACTCCCCATCGCGATATAAAACGAGGGAGCAAATAAAAGGAGGCAAAAAAATGTACATAGCAAACATAGAAGAGGTCGTGGAAGGGCCGCTTGGATGCTGCTGCACTTGCACCTGCACCTGCTGCTGCGGTAGTGTTATCACGAGAGACATAAGTGGGTCCCTGAACTCTGCGAATGTGGGTGTAGGCGAGTGGAGTGATGTACACGACTAGAAACAATGTGGGACATAAGAGTAAGGTGAAATGAGAAAGTGTCTGCGATAGGGTTTACGGTAGCTATTTGTTAATGTAACAAAGGCTACGGTAACCCTTTTTCTTTTTTTTACCCAAATGTCCCTGTTGCGTTTAGCATGTTTATAACTTATTTTCGCGGCAAAAAAGAAAAATGCAGTTGACTACTCAACTGATAAGAAAAAATAAGGGGTGGAAATATGAAATTTCATAGCAAAAGCGGAATGGCTTACGTATATGATAATGTTACCGGGCTGACTTTTCCCTCAACTTCTCTGATGGAAAGAGTTATTCAAGAAGTTCAGGGAAATTTGAGTAAGGAAGAGACCGTTGAGAGATTAAAGAGCGATTTTAATGAAGGAGATATCCTGTTCTGGTACAATTTTGTAAACAAATGGAGCAAGTTTAAAGCGTTTTCTTCAACACAGGCTCAAATCTCCGTGGAAAAGCCAGATGCAGAAGACGTTAAAGAATGGATATTGAGAGAAGGATTAAATCAGCTCACACTATGTGCTACGGAGGACTGTAATTTCAGGTGTAAGTATTGCATCTATTCAGACAATTACGAATATTCTCGTGGATATTCGCATAAATACATGATTTTTGAAACTGCAAAGAAAGCAATCGATCACTATTTCTCTCTTTTAGAGGAGGCAAAGAGATACAATCCCTGCAAAAGGCTCGCGGTAGGATTTTATGGCGGAGAGCCCCTGTTAAATTTTAAACTTATCAAGAGATGTGTTGAATATATAGAAA
>JAGLZV010000115.1 GCA_023131215.1 Candidatus Methanophagales archaeon
ATACAATTACCGATAAGAGGTGTGGAATATTATGGCAACCGAAAAGAAAAAAATTTTGATAGTGCTTACGCCCTCGGAATCGAAGAGGCTGATTGCAAAGGGCGTAAAGAATCTGGATGAAGTGCAGCGAGCGTTGAAGCATGGCACTATCATAATCGGACTGGGAACCACAAACGCTTATGTAGCCGATGAGATTTTGAATGACCTGTCCGGGACCAAAGCAAAGGTAGAAAAGAAAATTGATAAGCGAAGATACGCAGCAGGTGTCATAACCGACAAAGGTACTTGTGTTGTCACGAAAGAAGAGAGGGAAAAGGACGTGATAATAAAAAATGGCGAGATAAGCGAAGAGAGCATAGAAAAAGCGATAGAGGAGTTATCTGCGGAAGACGTGTTCATAAAGGGAGCAAATGCGTTGGATGCTGCCGGAAACGCAGGCATACTCATGGCACATCTCACCGGTGGCACGATAGGTTCTGCATTAGGAACGGTGATGGCAAGAGGCGTGAATTTCATCATACCCGTGGGCATTGAGAAAACAATACCTTTTTCCATTACAGAGGCTGCGAAGCGAGTAGGAAAGGAGAGATTCTTCAAATCGGTGGGCAAGCCCGTTGGGCTGATGCCAGTACATGGAAAGGTAATTACCGAGATAGAAGCACTGAGGATATTAGGAGCTGAGGATGCTTTCCCCATAGGTGCAGGCGGTGTAAATGGTGGAGAGGGCTCTGTCGTTATATGCGCTGAAGGTAGTGCAGAGAAGATGGACGATTTGATGACGTTTATATCACAAATAAAAGGAGAAGCGCAGGTAAAAGTGGTGAGTGTGGAGTGCGAGTAATTGCTCAAAATCTGGGGGAATTTTGAGCAATTAATTGCAAAATGCAAAATGCAAATTGAAAAATAAACTTTTTATATATGGAATTGAAACAATAAAACATGGCGGAAAGAAGAAAGCGACCCTCAATATTTGATTTGATGGAGAAGTATATGGAGCGGATGTTTGAGGAGACGAGAAGACTGCCACTGCCATTTGAGGAGGAACTTTCGAGAAGGCGGAGAAGGGAGCCGGAGGACATAGAAGAGTGGTTAAGAGACCCATTTGAGGATATGACGAGGAGATTAGAAGAGGAATTGCCAGAGGAGTTCAAGGATTTTGTAACGGAAGAAGAGACGCCGGAGGGAAAGGTAAGAAGATACGGTCCTTTCATCTACGGGTTCTCCTATACAAAGGAGCCGGGAAAGGAGCCGGAGATAAAAGAGTTCGGGAATATAAAACCTTCGTACAGAAGAATAGAGCCTGTTCCAGGAGGTGAACGCGAGCCTTTGATAGACACAATCGAGCAGAAGGATTCTTACGAAGTCGTAGCAGAATTGCCGGGTGTCGAGAAGCGCGATATAAAACTGCATGCAACTGAAGACTCGCTGGAAATAAGAACGGAAAACGAGAAAAAGTTTTTCGAGGAAATATCCTTCGACATGCCTGTAAAGCCGGAAACTGCAAAGGCGACTTATAAAAACGGCGTGCTCAGCGTGCGGATAACAAAGAAAGAGGGCGAGAAGAAGAAGACTACTATATCTTTGGATTAACAAAAGAAGGGCAAGGGTGGAAGGCGGTGGAAAAGTATAGTTCGGGCTCTGTACTTAATTAGGGGTATAGTGGCTACTGTTAAGTTATCATCAATTGCTGCAACTTATCAAATCTTAGGCAAAAAAGATTTTCGCTTTTTAGTACAAGGTATATGTTGATCAATACCTAAAAGTGAAAGAGGGCAGATTAATGCGGTTTCAAGCGGAAGTTATTTTTGACCGAAAGCTTTTTATATTACAACGCTTAATAGTTATAGGTGATTCAAAGGGGTTTATTCAAAAGAGAAATTAAAGGGAAGAATATAGTGTATGCGATAAGAATAAAAAGTAGAAATAAATAGAATAAAGGGAGTGATAGAGAATGCCAAGGGGGAGAATAGTTTCATGGAGGGGATAAATAAAAATGGCGAAAGGTAAAAAACAAAAAGACCCATTTGGTTTGCCAAAAATAGAAATACCACGAATAGAGATACCAGAAATAAAACCAATTGATATGGGAGACATATGGGGAGAGAAACCAAAACCAACGCCCTCTAAGAAAAAGAGAAGACCTATAGATAAAAATACCAGAGATGCAGTGTGGATTAAATATATGGGTAACAAAGTTGAAGGGAAATGTTATTGTTGTGGGATTAGAACAATCCACATTACAGATTTTCAAGTTGGCCACAATAAAGCTGTTGCCAAAGAAGGAAAAGACAATATTTCGAATTTAAGACCAATTTGTGGACCATGCAATCGTGGAATGGGAACGATGTCTATCGAACAATACAAAGCAAAATATTTTGGCAAAAAACTAGGAACTAAACGGAAAAAGAAGGAAATAACTAAGAAATGAGTGGTATGCCAGAAGAAGTGAGTAAATGATAAGCGCAAAGGAGGTAGAAGCAGTTGCAACTGTCGTAATCGGTATTGCAATGATTATATTTGTATTATTATATTTGTTGTAATCTATCTAGCATTAAAAGAGACAACTGACGTTAGTATATTTGGATTATGATTAATCCTATACGGATGGGCCGCAATATTAGAGTCCGTCTCACAATTCAAAATCACAACAAAAAGAAGCCCAAATAGAGTTTTATATTGGAAGATATGCATCAAAATTCGCAAAATATCTAATTATGGGGCAAGCTCTTTATTCCGAATTGGAGAAGTTGGAGCTTAGTGTATGGACTATTCCTTCACCACAACCTTTATTTCCTTCCCTTTAAGCTTATCATAAAGTAACTTTCCAACTATCTCTACTTCTTTAACCCTTTTATCCTCAAATTTTACCATAAAATAAAAAATTAATATGGTGGCATCCCGCCCGGCGGCATTCCACCTCCACCCATACCCATACCGCCTGGAGGAGCTCCCTCAGGCGGCATTGCCCCCTTCTTTGATGCAATCACATCGTCTATCCTGAGTATCATCGTTGCAGCCTCTACTGCGGATTCCACCGATTGTTTCTTTGTCCTCAGCGGTTCTATTACTCCTCCTTGCCACATATCAACGATTTT
>JAGLZV010000116.1 GCA_023131215.1 Candidatus Methanophagales archaeon
AGGAAACATGATGGATCCAATGCCCAGCTTCTGAAACCTCTCTCTGTCTTCCGGGTCTTCTACCCGAACAATTATCTTAGGGACACCGTATTTCTTCGCAATAGCTGCTGCTCGATAATTGACATCGTCATTGCCCGTGAGCGAGATAAAAGCCTCGGCATCATCCAAACCCACTCGCTTTAACAATTCTTCATCACTTCCGTCACCTATAATCACCTCTACATCCGCTAATTCTGAAAGCTTGTCACGTTTTTCCGTGTTTATCTCAATAATCACAGATTCCGGCAACTGGGCAGCTAATTCTCTCCCTGCTCTTCCACCACCAACAATGATTTTTTTCATTACTTCGACTTGACCGAATCAATTAGAAATTAAGCTGTCCTTTTAAAAATTTATCTAAATTGTGCGTTGCGCGTTGCATTGCAAAGATTTATTTATTGGAAGTGTGAAAGGAATAAAAAGGGAAAGAAGAATGGAGAAAGAGGGTTTTCTACTGGACATTGATTACATAACGGAAAACGATGAAGATGGTAAAGAAAAGCCAGTGATAAGACTTTGGTGCAAGAGCAAAGAAGGAGCGGATTTCGTTGTGGTGGATAGAAATTTCGAGCCGTATTTTTATGCTTTTCCTTATTCATACTCTTCCCATCCTTATGCATGGGATGCTGAGAGGGGGGAAGAGGAACTGGAAGAAAAGAAGCACTTAGTAGAAAAAATTTGTGTGGATAGAAGAGGTGAAGAGATAAAAGTTAAGCGCGTGGAATTTTGCCAGAAGAAATTACTTGGTGTTGGTCAAAGGGGCTTGAAAATTTTCGCCGAGCATCCAAGATACGTTCCACTGCTGCGAGAGGAAGTCAGAAGAGCGGGTCTTACCGTGTTGGAAGCGGATATTCTATTTGCAATTCGATACGTGATAGACAAGCAGCTCAGACCTTTCGACGGTGTAAAAGCGGAAGGAGAAAAGATAGAGTTGGGATATGCAAATGCAATTCTTGCATCAGAAGTATCATACAAAAAGATGAATGGAGGTAGCTTACCGAAGCTAAAAATCCTTGCTTTTGACTCTGAGATGGCAACGCTGAGCGGGTATGGGATGCCGTCCCCGAAAAGAGATCCGATAACAATCATTTCTGTTGCATACTCCGAAGTAGAGGGAAATGAAGTCAAAACGAAGCTATTTGTGATGGAAGAAGGAGAAGGAGAAGGAGATGAGGAAGAGGGATGGACTGAGGACGAGGATAAAAAAGTGATAAGAGATTTTTTGATGTTTGTAGAACAATTCCAGCCGGACATTATCGTGGGCTATAATTCTGACGCTTTTGATTGGCAATATCTAAGGGAGAGGGCGAGATTGCATGGGATTCGTTTAACCGTGGGTGCTGATGGCAGCGCGGTGCAGTATGAAAAAGAGAGGGGAGGCGCGTTGCCAGGGGTAAACATCGTAGGACGGCTGAACGTTGACCTTTTCAAGCTCGCAAAGCGCGACCTGGACAGCGTGAAAGTGAAGAAACTGGAAAACGTAGCGGAATACCTTGACGTGACGAAGAAAAGCGAAAGGGTGAATTTGACGCCTCGAGAGATCACTGACTGTTGGGTTGGTGCATCTCCTTCTTCTTTTGCACGACAGCAGTTATACGAATACGCAAAGGCGGATGCAGTCAGCACGTTGGGCATTGCGGAAAAGATGCTGCCACTGCAAATTGAGCTTTCAAAGATGATAGGCTATCCTCTGGACGAGTTAGCAAAGATGGGCAGAGGTAGGCAGGTGGAAGCGTTTTTAACCGCAGAAGCATTCAAAAAAGGCGAACTGGTGCCACCAAAGCGCGGAGCCGAAAAGACGTTTGAAGGCGGATTTGTGCTCCCTCCGGAAAAGGGCTTGCATGAAGATGTCATCTCGCTCGACTTCTCCTCTATGTACCCCACCATCATGATTTCTTTTAACATCTCCCCTGATACTTTTGTAGAACCTGAGAGTGGAGAACTCGAATCGGATTTATATATCGCACCTGAGGTGGGGCATGCATTCAGAAAATCGCCGGATGGATTCTTTAAAAGAATAATGAGCGATTTGATTGCGAGAAGAAGAGCGCTAAAGGCGGAAATGAAGAAATATGACAAAAATTCGGCTCAATATCGGTTGTTGGGCATACAACAGCAAAGTATCAAAATCCTCACGAACAGCTTTTATGGATATACAGGCTGGAGTGCGGCGAAATTTTACAAACGAGAATGTGCTGAGGCGACAACGGCATGGGGTCGTCATTTTATAAAGCGAGCGGTGGAAGTGGCGGAGGAGCTCGGATTTGAGGTTATCTATGGAGATACTGACAGTATATTCGCGAAACTCCCACCTGAACTTGAGTTGGAAGGAGATAGAAAAACAGGGATATTGAAAAAGGCGCGGGAAGTTTCAGAGCGTATTTCAGAAGAGCTTCCGCTTGAACTTGAGATACAGGATTTCTTCAAGTCTATTTTCTTTACAGGAAAGAAGAAGAGGTATGCGGCGCTTACCGATGAAGGAGAAATTGTAGTTCGCGGCTTGGAAGTGCGCCGAGGGGACTGGTGCGAGCTGGCGAAGGAAGTGCAGACGAAGGTGATAGAACTCATATTAAAGGAAAAAGACCCTGATGCCGCTATGAAATATGCTAAAAGCGTCATACAGGACTTAAAAGAAGGAAAAATATCCGTTGATAAGCTAACAATTTACAAGACGCTCACCAGAAAGATAAGCAGCTATGAGACAAAGCAAGCGCATGTTATAGCGGCAGAAAGGGCTTTGGCTTCTCGTATAGTATATGAAGTGGGCTCAAAAGTCCCTTATGTGATAATAAAAGGCGTGGGTAAGACAAGTGACCGCGCTTTCCCCGTAGATGTTATAGAGAGAAGCGAGGGGAATGAAATAACCGCCGAGGGGAGAATATACCAAATTGACGGCTCTTATTACCTTCAACATCAGGTGATACCTGTTGCGCACAGAGTGCTGCAACTTTTTGGTTATGACATCTCATCTTTTGATGATATGAGGCAGAAGACACTTGGTCATTGGTTTTGATTGGGTTGCAGAGGTCAGACAACCGAAAAGCTTATATACCCCTTCCCATTACCTAATCATGGTGATAAAAATGGCTGAACTACCAATAGCACCTATAACTAGGTTAGTGAGAAACGCAGGAGCAGAGAGAGTAAGCGAAGATGCAAGTCAGGCATTAGTAGAGGTATTAGAGGAATACGGCGAAAAGGTAGCGACGAAAGCCGTAAGCCTCGCTAAGCATGCCGGAAGGAAGACAGTGAAAAAAGAAGACATCTTGGAAGCAGTAGCATAGAAAAAAAGGTTGAACAAAGGGGAATATAAAATATACAAAATTTACCCCTTTTTTATTTTTTTCCCCCCCAACAGGAATAAGGGAATAACTAAAAGGTAACTGCTCAATATCCCCCGTGGACGAAATCCTAAATACTAAATCCGAAAACCTAAACAAATCCAAATGACCTAAATTTAAAATTCAAAACCAAGTCCTTTACAGAGGTTATGGGCTGTGTCTTCCGTTTTGGTATTTGATTTTTGAAATTGTTTAGAGATCAGAAATTAGGATTTGGGATTTTCCACCTCTTATTGAGCTTGTTCGCCAAGAAGGTTTAGGTGTCACTTCTACGCAAATTCTCCATTCTTTTTATCCCATCTATCTCTTTTACAACCTCAACAACTGCTTTGGGCACTAAACCCTCCCAGCTTTCGTTATTCAATATTCGTCTTCTTATTTCGCTACCCGAATATTCTTTCCTGTTAAATAGCAAAGGTGCGCGAACTTCATAGCTCCGTTCCTCAAATAAACGCTCTATTAACGGGTTATTTGTAAATACTACATCCACGGGGGGAATCAATGACTCAACATGCGAAACCC
>JAGLZV010000117.1 GCA_023131215.1 Candidatus Methanophagales archaeon
GCAGGAAGAGGTAAAAATGGTAACAGTGTCAACCATAACCAGCCACTTATTGAAAGAGACGCAAGAGAAGAAGGCATGCCACGTAGGTATTCCAAATACTTTTTTGTGGGAAAAGGTGTAACACCTAAGAATCCTATATCGTCATAAGGTGATTTCTCTAACCTCACAATAAATTTCTCATCTATCGTTTGCACTTCCACTACTTGCCCTGGCGTTGTGCTATTCATAAAAGCAAAAAAATCCCTGTAATCCCGGATAGGCTCGTTGTCCATTCTTATTATGCTCATTCCCTCTTTTATACCTGTATTAGCCGCTGGAAATCCTTTCTCAACTCCTACTATTCCTACTCCTTCGCTAACAGGCTGAATAGCGAACAATATGGAAAAGAAAAGGAGAAAAGCAATAAATGCCACGAAGAAATTGCTTGTCACACCTGCGGAAAGTATGCGGGTTCTTTCACGTGCAGTTGCTACTTTTTTCTTTTCTTCTTTTACTGCCTTTGGCTCTTTATCAGGCTCAGGCTCTAACTCTCTCTCTTCAACCGTCTTTTTCCCTTTTTCTTTTTCACCAAATAGTTGTTCGCTGTCAGGCTCTGCGAATGCTCCTATCGGTATTAACGCAACTAAAAGACCCATGGACTTCACTTTTATTTTCTCTACGGTGCTCAAAACCGCATGAGAAAGCTCATGCACCACTAATGCAACAGCCAAACCAACCCATGCACACAAAGGTATAAACTCGTTTAGCCCTGGTATAAGCAGCCAGTTCCTCGGCGCGTGTAACTCCGTTGGCTCCGGCTGCACCGTAAATGTTGCATAAACGCCGAGTAATACAAGAATGAACATGAAAGTCATGGCTATAAGCACTAAAATAGTGCCGATGTTGGCATAAGTCCTCCAAAATCTTTCTCTTAGCTCACCTTTTGCCAATCTCTCCAATAATCTCTGCCCTCTTTTCGTCCTTATCATCAGAATAGGTCCGAATGCGGAGATATCATATCGCTGCAAAATGCCCTTTCTGTCAAGAACTAACACAATAAACCAGTAAATCAGAAATACGTACAGCACCAGCGTCAGATAATGCGAATCCATTTTTATCCTCTCTTCCTTCCGTTTTTTATGTTATGGGGGGTGATTATGAAAGAATATAATTTTTCTTTTGATAAACCTTTTTGTTCAAACCCTTTTAGAAAAAGCCTTATTTCTTTGGTAAAGCTTTCTTTTTTAAAGAAAGTTTGAATGATCATCGGAATAGACGATACAGATTCGAGAAAAGGAATGTGCACCACATATCTATGTGCAGTTTTAGTTGACGAGCTGAAAAAATATGGAGAAGTTTCGACTCCGAGATTGGTAAGACTCAATCCATGCATCCCATTTAAAACGAGAGGCAACGGAGCAGTATCTTTTGAGATAAGGATAGCCAATGGGAAAGAGGCTGAAGTGAAAGAAGTTATCAAAGCCCGGGTAAGTGAGCTATCGGAGTTAAGTGAAGAAGGAACAAATCCCGGGGTTGTTTTTATTGATAACGAGGCTCTAAATGCGATCAGTAGAGGAGAGAAAGAAAACAATAGCGAGGAAATGTTAAAGAACTTCTATGAACATGCAGTGAGAGAAGTGCTGACGATGGAAGACGCTTACACAATCATTTCCAATTTGCACTTTGATTACTTTGGATTAAAAAATAAGCGAGGGATAATAGGCGCTTTAGCTGCTGCTGCGTTTTCGGTGTTACAAAAAAACAAGCCCAATTATTACGATTTCACTTATGAGCTGATGGCATACCGGCGAAAGGAAAGATGGGGGACGTCAAGGTCTATAGACGAAGCGAGCGTGTGGAAAGCAGATGCGACTACTTATCCTTTGACCTGGGATACGGTAGATGTGGCGAATAAAAAAATAGTTTTTGCACCTCATTCTCCCTGTCCGGTTCTTTTTGGGATAAGAGGCGACAGCGTAGATGCTATCTACAAAACTTACGAGTTCATACATGCAGAACCTGAGGAGCGGAAAATGCTGTTCGTCACAAATCAAGGCACGGATTTTCATTTGATAAAGTTAGAAGATGCAGAGGAAAAGTTGCAAGACTATCACTCTTATATCTTAGACGGCATGGTCAGTTCCAATCCCCGTACGATAGAAGGGGGGCATGTGGTATTTTCTATCTCGCTATCCGAAAAAACATTAGAGAATGGTATTAGTATCGAGTGCATTGCATACGAGCCGACGAAGGGATTTCGTAATATTATAAGGAAACTGCGAGTGGGTGATGAAATCACGGTCTATGGGTCACTAAAGAAGGAAACAATAAATCTCGAGAAGATAGAAGTAAGGAAATTGAACCCCGTGGTGGAGAGCAATCCCAAATGTGATAAGTGCGGGCGGAGTATGGAATCTGCGGGACGGTTGCAGGGCTACCGATGTAAACGTTGTGGGACTTATCGTGCGGATAAGGATAAGGTAATTGTTGATAGAGGGATAGAAGAAGGCTTATATGAAGTGCCACCGGTGGCAAGAAGGCATATATCAAAACCTTTAATACGTATGCGCATGAAAGAAGTGAATAAAGAGATTCACCCAAGCAGATGATTGTTGAAACACTGGGGAGGATAGTAATAATTTTTGCAATAGCATTTGCGGTTCTCTTAGCATTAGCGCTCTTCTTTTGCTTCTTTATATTCCGCACGAAAAAAATAATATTCCCAAATTTCGTGTTGTTCATAATAAGTTTGCTTTATGAGCCTTTACGCAGACTGCTTTCGTTCTTTCGTGTTGACCCAACTCTGATAGACCGGATATCAGTAGAGATAAGAAACGCATTTAATTATCCCGATTTTGCCGCTACGAAACTGGAAGAGCGTGTTTTACTTCTGCCGCAGTGCATCCGAAGCACGGAATGCCCAGCTAAACTGAGCTCGGTGGACGGTATCCATTGTATAGAATGCGGGAAATGCGTAATTGCGGAACTAAGCGCTATTTGCAAAGAACTGGGAATCAGGATGTATATATCTCCGGGGGGGACATTCTCGAAGAGGATTCTCATGCACAGCAGACCAAAAGCGATGGTAGGTGTTGCTTGCTATCCTAATCTGTATGAAGGGGCGCTAAACGTAAAGCTTGCGGGGGTGCCAGCGCAAGGCGTGCCATTAACAACTTCCGGATGTGTTAATACCACCGTTGACTGTGAAGAAATAATAAAGAAATGCAAACTGCAAGTATCAAAATGAAAAATCTAATACCCTCCTCGGTATATGTAATAGTGGGAGAAATTTTTATAATCTTTGTTGTATCAGTGGCAGTGCTAATTTTGACTGCTATCTGCTTAGCCATTTATAAAAGAGACCTGTTTCCAAGATTCACGCTCTTTGTGCTCAACCTCTTTTACCAGCCCTCCAAGCTATTTCTCGGCTACTTCCATATAAATCCGGTAATCGTGGACGAAATAGGCATTGCACTGATGAATTCGGTATACAAAGATGCGTATGGAAAGACACCGATGGATAAGAGATTGTTGTTCCTGCCCCAGTGCCTTCGCAACCTCGAATGTCCGGCGAAAACATCGCCACAAGAGGGAATAATGTGCGAAGAATGCGGTAGATGCGGGATTGCGGAGATTAAAAGGATGTGTGATGAACGTGGGATAAATATTTGCATCAATCCAGGTGGCGAGTTTGTCAAGCGTGCAATACGGGATAAAAAGCCCATGGCTGCAATTGGTATTGCATGTCAGCATGACCTTTACGAAGGAATGCGATATGTTACATCAAAGGGCATTCCAGCGGTAGGCGTGGTGCTTTCAAAGAGCGGCTGCGTGATGACGAAAGTGAATTGGGAAGAAGTGAGAGAGAATTTATTTTATAGACGCTCTTACGGCATATTATAGTAAGAAATCACTCAAACTATTTATAATTTAGTTTACTCTACTTTATGTAGAGACGAAAAAGGAGATGAAAGACGAAGAAGGGAACGAGAAGTCGGCGATATTGAGGGTAGCCGAGGCGTATCATGACGATGCTAATAGAGGAAGAGCAAGGATAGATACGGAAACGATGCGCAAGCTCGGGGTTGTAAGCGGAGATGTGATAGAAATAGAAGGTAAGACTATTGCTACTGCTATTGTATGGACTGCCCATTCTCCCGACAGCAATAAATCAATAATACGCATAGATGGGAACATAAGGCGTAATGCCGGTGTCGCCATAGATGACCACGTGCGAGTAAGGAAGACAACTTCGAATAAGGCAAAAAAAATTGTTCTTGCACCTACACAACCTGTAAGAATTTCGGGTGACTATAGGTACTTATTAAATGAATTAAAAGGGCGACCAATTACAAAAGGGCAAGTCACCTGGATACCGTCGATACGCGGGCCTATTGGCTTCCACGTTATTAATACCATTCCATCAGGAGTGGTAATACCGGATATGGTGGAAACGAAGTTAGAGTTTAGAGAGCCAAGAGAAGAGGCGATAGGCGTTTCCCACGTGACTTATGAGGACATTGGTGGGCTAAAGCGAGAAATAGGGATGATAAGAGAAATGATAGAATTGCCGCTAAGGCATCCTGAGCTATTCGAACGATTGGGGATAGAGCCACCAAAGGGCGTTCTCTTGCATGGGCCACCGGGGACTGGAAAGACGTTAATAGCAAAAGCAGTGGCGAATGAGACCGACGCCAATTTCTATTCTATCTCGGGGCCTGAGATAATGAGCAAGTTTTATGGGGAAAGTGAGAAACATCTGAGAGATATATTTGAGGAAGCGGGTAAAAACGCACCCTCTATTATTTTTATTGATGAATTGGATTCCATTGCACCGAAGAGAGGAGAGACAACAGGAGAAGTGGAAAGGCGAGTAGTAGCCCAGCTTCTTTCTTTGATGGATGGTCTGGAATCAAGAGGGCAAATAGTGGTAGTTGGCGCCACGAATAGGGTAAATGCGCTTGATGAGGCATTAAGAAGAGGAGGTCGTTTTGACCGTGAGATAGAAATAGGAATTCCGAACAGGAATGGTCGTGAAGAGGTATTGCAAGTGCATACGAGAGGAATGCCACTGGCTGAGGATGAGAAGGATAAAATCATTAAGGAGTTAGCAAACCTCACGCATGGATTTGTCGGTGCTGACCTCGCTACGTTATGCAAAGAAGCTGCAATGCATGCACTACGAAAAATACTCCCAGAGATAGACATAGAGAAGGAGATACCACCGGAAGTGATGGAAAAGCTGAAAGTTACAAAGGAAGATTTTAGTGAAGCATTAAAGAACACAGAGCCTTCTGCGCTCAGGGAAGTCTTTGTAGAAGTGCCAAATGTGAAGTGGGACGACATAGGGGGTTTAGAGCATGCAAAACGGGAATTAAAAGAAGTCGTGGAATGGCCACTTAAATACCCCGATGCTTTCTCTCGTTTGAATACAAAACCACCAAAAGGTATTCTCCTGTTCGGACCGCCGGGAACGGGAAAGACGATGCTGGTAAAAGCAGTGGCGAACGTGACTGAGGCAAATTTTATTTCGATAAAAGGACCGGAACTGCTCTCGAAATGGGTGGGCGAGAGCGAGAAGGCGGTTCGTGAGATTTTCAGAAAGGCGAAGCAAGCCGCACCTTGCATTATTTTCCTTGATGAATTAGATTCTATTGCACCTGTGAGAGGCGCCGGGTTCGACTCGCACGTGACAGAGCGAGTGGTTTCGCAGTTGTTGACTGCGATGGATGGCTTGGAAGAGCTAAAAGAGGTAATTATCATAGCGGCGACAAACAGACCTGACATGGTGGACCCCGCTTTGCTGAGACCCGGAAGGCTTGACCGATTGATATATATACAACCGCCTGATAAAGAGGAAAGGGAGAAAATTTTTGAGGTTCACCTGAGAGGCAAGCCGATAGGAGAGGACGTAGATGTAGAGGAACTTGCGAAAAGAACAGATGGATATGTTGGTGCAGATATAGCAGCAATCGTTAAAGAAGCGGTAATGAGTGCTTTAAGGGAGTTTATCACATCAGGAATAAGTGAGGAGCACGTGAAAGAGGCGATAAAGAACATAGTAGTAAAGAAGAAGCATTTTGAAACGGCGATTAAGGGCGTAAGACCAACTGTAACGCCTGAAGCGAAGGAGGAGTTCGAAGGAAAAGTGGAGGATTTCGTGAAATACGCTTATGCATAAAACTTCTCTTAAAAAGAAAAGTTTTATCAAAAGAAACAGTTTTGAAGAAAAATTATAAAATATCAAATACAAATTAACGAAGAACAAGTGAAGAGAAATGGAAAAACATCAAAAGAGGATAGCGGCGCCTCGTAGCTGGAGAATAGAAAGAAAAACAGCCTATTGGGCGGTAAAACCCAGACCAGGACCGCATCCAGGGGGTAGAAGCATGCCTTTGCTTTTGGTCGTAAGGGACATGCTGAAGTTAGCGGACAACAGTAAGGAAACGAAAAGGATATTGAATGAAGGTAACGTTGTGGTTAATGGAAGGGTGAGAAAAGACCATAAGTTTCCTGTTGGCATCTTTGACATTCTTTCCATCCCCGTCATAAAAGCCAATTATATGGTGTTTCTGGACAAGAAAGAGAAATTATCGCTGGTGGAAATAGAAGAGGAAGAGGTATCCGGGAAACTATGCAGGGTAGAGAACAAGAGACTGCTAAAAGAAGAGAGGATACAATTGAACCTGCATGATGGTAGGAACATTCTTCCAGGAAAAGAGCTTGCGGAGAAGATAAAAACGCACGATTCGTTAATGATTTCTCTTCCTGATAACGAAATATTGCAGCATTTTGCATATAAAGAGGGGAGTAAAGTGATGGTGATAGGGGGGAAGCATTCTGCGCAGACTGGTGAAATAGAGGAGATAAGAGTAACGAGAAGTCCAGAGTCAAATGTGGTAAAGATAAAACCCTTTAACGGCGGCGTAGAAAGTTTCGAGACAATAGACGATTATGTATTTGTAGTGGGGGAAGAAAAAA
This sequence comes from Candidatus Methanophagales archaeon, assembly GCA_023131215.1. Lineage (GTDB taxonomy): Archaea > Halobacteriota > Syntropharchaeia > Alkanophagales > Methanospirareceae > JAGXOS01. The sequence goes on from JAGLZV010000117.1 coordinate 6,961, forward strand.
TAGAGATACCAGGGGTTAAATAAATATTAAATCACAAATCCGAAATACTAAACAATACCAAATACCAAAATCCTAATGACCAAAACAAACCTTGAAAAGATAGTATAACGAAAGGGAGGAAAGAATGGCAGCAAATCCGAATCCGATGAGAAGAATAGAGGTAGATAAAGTAGTGATAAATATGGCTGTGGGTGAAAGCGGAGAGAAGTTAGCAAAAGCGGAGAAGATTTTAGAACGCATTGCGGATCAAAAACCGATTAAGAGACTGGCTAAGAGGAGCATACAGCCGCTTGGTATAAAAAAAGGCGAAGCTATTGCGTGTAAAGTCACGCTGAGGGGGGAACGTGCAAAGGATTTCCTCAAACGATGTTTTAAAATACAGGATAAACTTCTTATGAGTCAATTTGACACCTACGGTAATTTCTCCTTCGGCATTGCAGAACACACTGACTTTGGTATTCGTTATGACCCTAAAGTAGGGATATATGGAATGGATGTTTCAGTGTCTTTAAAAAGACCGGGGTATCGAATAAAAGAGAGAAGAATAGAAAAAAAGAAGCTGCCAAGTAAGCAAAGAATAAGCGAGGAGGAAGGCATTGCGTTCCTCGAAAAGGAATATGGAGTAGAAGTGGTGGAGGAGTAACATGACAAAAATCCAAAAATTCCAATGACAAAAACACAAGGGTTTCGTAATTAGGATTTGGGATTTTTCGGTGTCAGGGGCGAAAAAAATAATGCACATCGGGATTATCACATGCGAGATTTTAAGAAGAGAAATAAAAGAAGTAATCGAAAAAACAGGAGTGGATAACTTATTTTTTGTGCTGCCTGAAACCAGCAATCCCGCAATAAATGCACTGAGTAGAAGGGTAAATGAGCGGCTTTTGAGTGAGCTGGCTACGGGTGACTTAAAAATAAAAGAAAAAACAATTGAAAAAATAGAAAGTGAAATTCATGAAAATAACATCGGGAGTTCAGCAATTATTAAAGTAATGGAGTTGAGAATGCATGATTGCCCTGATAAACTATTGGCGGAGGTTGAAGAGGGCATAAAAAAAATGAGTTCGGTGGTTGATTTTGTCTTATTGGGATATGGTTTGTGCGGAAGCACTGCCAGAGAAATAGAAAAGATAATCAAAGAGGCAGATGTGCCAGTGGTAATACCGAGAGACGGAGAAGGGGGGATATTGAATAATTGTATAGAGATTGCACTTGGTAGAGAAAAGGTTCGGGAGTTGCTAAGGGAAGAAATAGGGACTTTTTTCATGACCCCCGCAGGGGCATCAGTCATAAAGGAACCCCAGGTAATTCTGGAATCAACTATAAATATCATGGCAGGGAGGATGAACAGAAGTGCTGCTGTTGACACACCGAGGATAATAAAACTCATGAAGAACCATTACCGAAGGGTAGTGAAGATATGCTATTCCGAAGCAGATAAGGGAGATGAGGAATACTCGAAAACCATTGAAAACTTCGCAAAGGAATTTGGGCTTGAGATAAAAATCGAGAGGGGGTCCTCAAAAATCGTGCTTGAGGCGTTAGAAAAAGGTCATGAACTCAAAAGGAGAATAAAACTTTTTAGGAAAAAGTTTTAATGCAAGAATGAAAATCACATCTTCATACAGGTAAATAAAATCCTTTTCTGTTTGCGCGAACTTAAATCCTGAAAGATTGAGCATGGATTTGAACTCCGCTATCGTGTAATATCTCTCACCCCACAGTCTCTCAGCCTCACCACCCGGGATGAAATCTGCAATTATCAGTTTTCCTCCGGGTTTTAAAACTCTATTCAATTCCTTTAAAACCGCTAATGCGTCGCCCAACTCATGTAGTGCGTAAACGCTGACAACAGCTCCGAAATAGTTATCCTCGAATATATCCAGGTTCTTGCTGTCTGCCTGCACGAATTTTACTAAATGCGAAACTTTCTTTAATTCTGCTTCTCTTCCTGCACTGCCGAAATCGGCGTCTGAGACGTCCACACCGAAAACTCTCTTCTTCAATTCAAAGGCTAAAAAATTTACTAATTTTCCATCTCCACATCCGACATCGAGAATGGGCGTTGCAGATGGATCACAGAGTGCTTGAGCTATTTTTTCGTAAATTACAGGCTTTAATTTATCGTAAATGTTTTCCATTTCCAAGTCATTAAAAGACATATCTCTGTTAAACCACTGTAATTGCTCAATACATTACTCTTCGTTCTTCGCAGTTGGGGAACTAGAACTCAACACCCCGATAATATCCTCTTCAGCCAGGTGAAGTATGCGATGCTTCAAATCCTCAATTTGCTTCTCAACATCACCGTCCAATTCGATTTCTTCACCATCCCCAAAAATCTCTTCCTTTACCTTTTTCCCTATAATATCGTCCCTTTCCGGCTTTAATCTTATTATCACCGAATCTCTCGGCAGGAATTTTTTATATTCTTCCAGAACTCCACTTTCTATCCCCTCTATCAATCCATCTGCATCGCCGTCTGTAATTCCTATCATGCGAATACCAAACCTTTTCAGTATATCGCCGGCAATGCTTGTTGTATCGTCTCCTATGGTCACTGCAACTTCAACATCAGCATCTTCAGCATCAGCATCCTCTATCTTCGGGAAAAGATTCTCGACAGTGTAGAAAAAGCATGCTTTCTTCTTTCTCTTTCCTTTCCTTAACACTTCATCCGTTCCTATTCTTTTCGGTTTCGTCCTCCGGATCGCACTTGCAGTTTTTATCATCTCTTTCTCCAGGTCTAAAGGAGGCAGCTTTTCAAGGTTATGTTTTATCAACGTACCGCCCACGATTTCTACAAGTTTTCCCTCTTTCGCAACCAGCGTAACACTATTATTTTTGTTTCCATGCGAGGACATTCCAATAACAACGCCATCTACAACGATTTTCTCCCCGGGATGCACACCTCTTATCTCGCGATACACCAAATTCGAATGAGCATCTTTTTTGCATCTTGATTCAAGTTTATAAGATTCTCTCTCCTCGAGCTCACTGAAAACTCCTGTTATCCTTCTATATATATCCTCATCCTCGGGCTTCACAAGCCATCGAATAATAATTCCGCTGCTGTATTCTAATTGCACAAATGAAAGATTTTTCTCCGCAC
>JAGLZV010000118.1 GCA_023131215.1 Candidatus Methanophagales archaeon
GATAAAATCTACTCCTCGCTCGACAAAATCTTCCACTACTTCCGAGGGTTTCATATCCTTGCTTATGTCTATTACGTGCCGCATACCAGCGTCTATAACCGCTGTTTTACCCGTTATTCCACCCAAAGCTGCCTCTACTTCAAATCCCGCTTCTTTTAGCGTTCCTATCGCTTCTTCCGCTTCGCCTTCGTCTATTACCTCAGGTCCGTGTATTAATAATCCCAAAAAGTTCATCGTTATTTCTATATGTATTAATCTTACTAAAAAATTATTACTTTCACGTTGCTATTAGCTCTTCATTGAGTTTCAATGTGTCAAAAATTATCACACAAATATGCACTTTCCCCTTAGCTAGACTCCTCTTTCATTTTTGAGCACTTGATAGAATAGAAAGCAGAAAGCAAAAAGTTTTTAAGTTGATTATATTATTATAAACATAGGTAAGAAAAAAATGAGGAAAAAAGATATGGGAAAAGCAGTTGAAAAGGTATGGCCAGAACCTGGAGGAAGGGATAAGATAACCGTTGGTAGAGCTAATTGTTTATATGAGAAGAGATGCAACCATAGATGAAAATGAAATAGCCAGGTGGAAAGAACGCCTTGGAGATCGTGTGTTTGCGGGGAAACTGAGGGAGTTCCAAGACCGTATTTTTAAGATATTTGTACGCCATCAGCATAGGACCGGAGACAGCCTTATTCGTTTTGTCTGCCCTCGCCCCGATGTTAAGAGCCTAAAAAGCGTTGTTGATAAGATTCGAAGGAACCGCAAAACCCAAAGCGAGGGGAAAAGGCCGTATAATTTTGAGGACGTAGAAGACTTAGTGGGCATCAAGGTACTCTGCCCTTACCATTCGAGCGCTAAGGAAGTCATGAATTGGATGTTTACACAGTCTCATTTCACGGTAACGCCAACCTCAATTGAGGATGCATGGACATTTAATAAATACGGGTATCGAGGATGGCATTTTGTTGCCGAACCTAGTCCCCTCCTTCTCAAGCTGGAACCAACTTTTATGGGCACAAAATGTGAGATACAGGTCAAAACAATGCTCCAAGAGGCATGGGATGCACAAACTCATGACCTGAGCTATAAGAAAGAAGAGCTGATTGATACGGAATTGTTAGATCATATAAAAAGTCAGAGTAATATCTTGGCGGCACTTGACGAACAAAGCGAAATTATTCGGAAACTAATCCAGCATGTCGAAGAGGAAGAAAGAGAACACATGAACATCGCTGCGACAAATTACTTATACTTATTGATGGGAACAGAATTCTTGGATTACCTCAAGGATAGCTATGATATAGAATTGCCAAATTACAACGAGGATTGCCCTCTTTCCCAAGATAGATTAAAAAAGGTTAATGGGGTCATAGGCAGTTACCGCAAAGCGAAGGGGTTAAATAAAAATTTAATTCGGTTTGCGGCTTTTATCGCCCTATGCCAAAGAAACGCAGAACAAGAAGAGATGACTTTCTCACTGGCCCAAGATTTTGTAAATGCTAATCCCGAAGATCCTGAGGCGGAAGATGTCTTGGCAGGAGTTTATTGGGCTCTATATCGCGTTGATGAAGCAATCAAACATGGAGAAAAAGCGATAAATAAAGCGAGGAATTTGAAGATAGATCTTACCCTTTACCAAGATAATTTCTGTTACTGGGTAACCGAAGCTGTGCGAGCACGAATGGATGTTGAAGAGAAGCTTAAAAAGCTTGTCCTTGACCTTACTGAACAATTTTCTCGTGCCCATCCTGATGATCCTAAATATCAAGATACAGCCGCATTTGTTAAGATAGTGTTAGGGACCACAATAGAGGAAATCGAAAGTGGATTGAATTTAACGCGGGAAGCTCGGAAATTAGCAGAACAAAGTAATGATGAAAAAACTCAAAAACTGGCATGTGCCTTTTGCAAACGTCATGAACGCCTCGCCTTTTTCAAAATAAACCAAATTTATCAATGCAACAAACCGTAGAAATATGCCAAATAAAATAGAAAGCACGAAGGCACAGGCAAACCCACTTCTAATGCTCAGCGAAAGCATGCGTAATGCGGACATGTATTACGCCACTCGTTTTCTCGCCCCAGACCCTTTTATTTATCTTCGCTTTCCTCGCGAAGGAAAAGACATTCTCATTGTGTCGCAGATGGAGTACGAAAGAGCGGGGAAAGAGTCAATTGTAAAAGAAATTCGGGCTTCGCTCGATTACGGTTATGACATTAAAACTGAAGCGCTTATTGCAAAAGTCCTCCAGGAAGAAAGCATAAACGCAATAGAAGTGCCACGGTATTTTCCTTTATTCACTGCTGAGGAACTGAGGAAGAGGGGCATAGAAGTGACTGCTGTGGAGGAACTCGAGATGACGAAAAAGCGAGAGTTAAAGGATGAGACAGAAATAAGTTACCTGAGGAAGGCACAGAGAGCATGCGGGCACGCAATGGAAGCTGCCATAGCAGTTATTAAAAAATCTTCCGTGAAAGATAATTTTCTTTTGGAGAACGGTGAAATCTTAACCTCTGAAAGAATAAAGGCATACATAGAACACGATTTGATTGATTCTGGATGTACCTGCGATGGTGGAGAACCGATAGTAGCCTGCGGGAAAAGAGCTGCTGACCCCCATTTTACGGGCACGGGTTCTATTCTCGTAAATGAGTCAATCATCATAGATATTTTCCCAAGATTGAAGTTGGAAAGATATTACGCAGATATGACAAGAACCGTTGTTAAAGGAGAGCCTGAAAAGGAGATAAAAGAGATGTATGAAGCGGTAAAGCATGCTCAAGATGCTGCTTTAGCTCTTATAAAGGAAGGAGT
>JAGLZV010000119.1 GCA_023131215.1 Candidatus Methanophagales archaeon
TTTATGAGAAGACGCTGGGGAACGTGAAGGAGATAAAGGCAAGAGAGGCACCGGTGATTGCGATAGCAGAAGAGGATGACGAGGAGGTGGAGAAGTATGTGGATGAGGTGATAAGAGTTCCAAGGACAAGTGCAATGTTCTCTCCCATTCCCAATACTGTTGCTCTTCATTTACTCGCATACTGGACTGCGAAAGAGAGGGGATGTGAAATAGATAAGCCGAGGAATCTGGCAAAGAGTGTGACGGTGGAGTGAGATAGGGACGTGATAAGAAGTTTTTACAAGGATAAAGTTCCAGTGAGTAATGGTAGCATGGGACCAAAGTGTATATATTTAGATTACATAATTTATAACATGTCAGAAGTAATTTCAATTCGTATACCTCGGGAACTGAAGGGGGTGATGAAGGAAGTGGAAGTGGATTGGGCAAGTTTCGTAAGGAAAGCAGTGGAGGAGAAAGTGAGGGAAGAGAAGAGAAAGAATGCGATGAAGTTGATGGACGAGTCTAGAAGAAAGACGAGGGGTGTGAAATTCGACTCCGTTGGGGTCGTCAGAAGTTTAAGAGAATTGCAAGCTAATCACTGCGGATGAGATGTTACTCTTTTGGCATATCGGACTAACGCTCGGAATATTTTTTGTAATCGGAAAAATATTAAGAAAGGACATTGACTACAGATATGTTCTTTTAGGCTCCATATTGCCGGATTTAATCGATAAACCGATTGGAGCTGTCATCCTTAAAGATTATTTCAGTAATGGAAGAATTTTTAGCCATACATTGGCTTTTGTCACACTCTTATCACTCTTTGCCATTCTAAATGGAAAGATGATAATCCTCTCCTTTTGCTCATTCTTGCATCTATTAGAAGATAGCATGTGGAACTGCAAAAAAAACACTTCTTTGGCTATTGAATGGTTTTGATTTTCCAAAAATCGAATTAGAAGGTATTTGGATTGAGATTTTAATGCGAGGTTTAACCGATCCAGCCACATATATTCCAGAAATAATTGGATTTATTATCGTTTTAGCATTCATTTTAAGATCTATATCCAGCGAGGAACCTCACAAACACTTAACAGATGAAGTAGTAGGCCTTTTTGAAGATTTCTCAGAACATTATTCGCATAGATACGATCTAAAAAACACAGCCATCATTAAATTCATTAGAAAGCATGGAAAAGATAACCAAAACGTCTTAGAGGTTGGGGGGAATAATGGCAGCGTTTTAGACAATATCTTTAAATATACTCCGATTAAAAGGGGTTATAATCTCGAATTAACAACGATCTTCTCTAAATATCAGGTTAATAAGGATATCATTTTTATAAATGGTTCTGCCTTAAATTTACCGTTTAAAGACAATACTTTCGATTTTGTTGTCATTAGGCATTTGTTACACCATTTGGTCGGTCGATCAAGAAGTGCGTCAAAAGAGAATGCGCATAGAGCGGTTGATGAATTAATCAGGGTTACGAAGAGTGGTGGATATGTCATAATTGAAGAGGAATACAACAAATACAATATCTTCGGTACCCTTACATTTTATATTTTATTAGCTATGTCAAGGATTAAAATGAGTAGCGAATACTTTTCGATACACAAAAACCTCATCGTATCATTTTTAACGATAAAAGAGATAAAAAGTTTATTGGGTAGAGAAAATATCAAAATTGTAGAGGAGGGAATTACAAAATGGAATCCGTCTCGAAAGTTTAAAATTACGATATTGATGTCAAAGCTTGGATCGGTCTTTTGGGCTGGATTAAAAGGTGGTGATGAAAAATTAATCCGTTAATTTACGTTATAAAGCCAAACAAACCGCCAAAAATACCCCATTTTTCAAAACGTGGTGGAGCGGCTGGGCGGAGGCTGTAAATTTTTATATTATGCGTGCCAACAATTTTTAGTGGAGTGGTGCAAAGATAAAATGGTGGAGAGAATTTGTAAGGCTGAGAGAAGATGGAATCCTGATATGTTAGAGACGGTGATAGAGATAGCAGTGGAGATAGCAAGGCAAAGCACTTACCAAAGAGGAGTATAATTAAAGAAAAAGTTTGTGAGATGGAAATGAGAATAATCATAACAGGGGGTGCGGGATTCATAGGCTCAAATCTTGCTGAAGAGGTATCGAAGGAAAAGGATAACGAAGTTATTGTGGTGGACGATTTATCCACGGGGAAGATAGAGAATCTAAGAAAGTTTGATCAAAATATAAACTTTGTTAGGGGTAGCATAACAGATTTAGATTTGCTGAAAGAAATTTTTAAGGACTGCGATTATGTTTTCCACCAAGCAGCGATTCCTTCAGTCCCACGGAGTATAAAAGATCCAATTGCATCCAATAACGCAAATGTAAACGGAACACTGAATGTTTTGGTTGC
>JAGLZV010000012.1 GCA_023131215.1 Candidatus Methanophagales archaeon
AAAAAATGAGCAAGAAAACATATTGGATTTCTAAGATCCTTTAAAGAGAAGTTAATCAAAATCCTCACTAATATATTCATTACTTAATACTAAATTATTAAAAATAAAGAACAGGGGAAAATGGAAATAAAAGAACTGTTAGAGATTTCGTTAGAGATAAGAGATTCCATAAGAACATACATTTCTGGCACCGAAGACTATGGGGAAGTAATAGTAAGAAGAGAGAGGGACGTAACGAGAAAAATAGACATGTTTGCGGAAAAAGCATTAGAGAAAGTATTGAGTAGTCGTGACCTATGTGCGAGGATAATATCAGAAGAATTAGGTGACCATGTGTTCCCAAAAGGCGATGAACCGAAATTCACACTTATTTTCGACCCCATTGACGGTTCCACAAACGCTATTCTCGGCATCCCTTTCTTCTGCTCCTCCATTGCTTATTCACCTAAAGTAGACCACGTTACTTTTGACGACATTCAAGCGAGCGTTGTTGCAACCATCTACGGGAAGACATATTATGCGGTAAAGGGCGAGAATGCATTTGTAGACGGTGAGAAGCTTCCTCGTAAAGTAAAAGGGAAGACTAAACAAGTTCTCTCTGTCTATACTTATGGTGCGGATTCAATACCTGAGTCGTTGATAAAATTTCAAAAGGAAGCTAAGAATGTGATAGTTCGTGTGCTGGGCAGTATTGCAGCCGAGATATGTTTGGTGGCGGAAGGTGTAATAGATGCAGTAATAGATGTGCGTGGCTTAATAAGCGGCTATGACATTGCAGGCGCCGCTCTAATCTTAAAAGAAGCGGGAGGAACTGTAACGGATTTGAAAGGAAAGGAGCTTGGAAACGAAGTAGGAAAAACGCAAAATATTTCCCTTATTGCTGCTTTGGAGCCTGAAATGTATAAGAGCATGCTCGTGCTTGTGTAGCTGAAATAAAAAAACCACGAGATTCCACAAGAAACCTTTTCTTGGAAAGAAAAGCTTTACCAAAAGAATATTTTTGTTTTTCTTTTAGCACAGGTTTTCTTTTTGTAAAAAAGAAAAAGTGTTGTGTAATCTGGTGGTTACAAAAAGAGCTAAACAAATAGAATTACTAAATAGAAGAAAAAATGCGGATAGCGATATTGAAGAGGGATAAGTGCCAGCCAAGGAAATGCGAGTATGAATGCATAAAATACTGCCCGATGGTGCGCACAGGGATGGAGACGGTAGTCCTGGGTGGTGATGGCAAGCCGGTAATATCAGAGGAATTGTGTGAGGGATGCGGGATATGTATAAAAAAATGCCCCTTCGCTGCTATTTCTATAATAGGCTTGCCTGAGGAGTTGAAGGGTGAAGCGACGCACAGATATGGCGAAAATGGGTTCGTTATTTATGGAATGCCCATTCCAAAACCCGGTAAAGTAACAGGGCTAATCGGTGAGAACGGCACAGGAAAGAGCACGGCAATTAAAATATTATCGGGATTGCAAGTTCCGAATCTTGGCAAAGTAGACTTTGAGGCAGAAGCAAAAGTAGAAGCGAGTTGGGATGCGATAATAAAGAAATATGCAGGGTCGGAGTTGCAGAATTACTTCGATAAGCTCTCAAAAGGAAAAATTAAGGTGGCATATAAGCCGCAATATATAGATGCAATTCCTGATTTCTTCGATGGCAAAGTTCACGAGTTGCTGGAAGGCACAGACGAGGCTGGAGTAGCAAAACGGCTTGTAAAGGCTTTTGAACTCGAAGAAGCAATGGAGAAGGATATAAAGGAGCTGAGTGGCGGCGAACTGCAAAGGGTTGCGGTAATAGGTTGCATGATAAGAGATGCGGATTTTTACTTCTTTGATGAGATAACGCCTTATCTGGATATTTATCAACGTGTGCAGGTGGCAAAAGGGATAAAGGGTGTTTTGAAAGATAAAGCGGTGGTTGTGGTAGAACACGACCTTGCCATCCTTGATATGCTTGCTGATTATGTGCACCTCTTATATGGCGAACCCGGTGGGTATGGCGTTGTTACAATGCCAAAGAGCACGAATAGAGGAATAAACGAATATTTGGGTGGATTCTTGCATGCAGAGAACGTTCGGATACGCGATAAGCCAATAGAATTCAGCGCTCATCCACCGAGGGAGAAACTAAAAGAAAGAGATGTTTTCGTCGAATACAATGGATTTGAGAAGAAATATAACGGATTTGTATTGGATGCAAAGCCGGGGAGTATAGAAAAGAGGGAAGTATTGGGCATCGTGGGGAGAAATGCCATTGGTAAAAGCACGTTTGTGAAAGTATTAGCAGGCGAGACAGAGCCAACAACCGGTCAAATATCGTTTGATATTAATGTTTCTTACAAGCCGCAATATATAAAGGGCAGGTTGGATATGCGCGTGAAGGATTTCATTTATTCACTAAAAGGGGAATTAAGCGAAGTCGATGTTATTGATGTGCTAAACCCGCTGGGAATACCAGAGATAGAGGAGAAGAACATAAGAGAGCTCAGTGGTGGTGAATTACAAAGCGTGGCGATAGCTGCTTGTCTTTGCCATGATGCTTCTTTATATATGCTGGATGAGCCGTCAGCGCATCTTGATGTGGAGCAGAAGGTGCGGTTGATAAAGACGATAAGGCGGTATGCGGAGCGAAGGGACGTATCAATGCTGATTGTAGACCATGACATATATTTAATAGATTTGTTAAGCGATAGGTTGATGGTTTTCGACGGTGAACCCGGGGTGCGAGGAGAGATAAAAGGATGTTTTGGGATGCGAGAGGGAATGAATTTGTTTTTGAAGGATTTAGGTGTAACTTTCAGGCGTGATGAATCCACGCTTCGTCCGAGGATAAACAAGATAGATTCGGCAAAGGACCGTGAACAGAAGAAGAAGGGGCGGTATTATTATTTGTGAGTTCGAATATGCTCAATAAAGAG
>JAGLZV010000120.1 GCA_023131215.1 Candidatus Methanophagales archaeon
TATAGGCTCGTTTTTGTACATCTCCGTCGCCAGCACGACAGCCAGAGCGTCAGCACCGACAAAACTTCCTATCAAAGGAAGCCCGTAAATTCGTGCCTTCGGATTTGCCTCGAGCCCAAGTTCTTTCGCCGTTTTACTTACCGGCTTTACACTCAAGGGTTCGTAAGGGCTTTTGCCAAGCGACTCGACGGAATAGCCAAAAAACAGGTCTCTCATCACGGGGTTGCCAACGACCACTATCTCATAGATTTTGCCCGGTTGAGTCAGGGCGGTGATCATTTTGTTCGCGGTGTCTCTGATTTCTCTTTCGAGTATATCCTGCCCCTCCCTCGCAAATTCTATCCGTGAAATTATATTATTTCCATATTTTGTCTGTGGGTTCTTTCTTGAACTCACTGAAAGCACTGCCCCGGTTTCAAGGTCAATTAAATACACGGCAAGCGTTGTCGTCCCTATGTCAAGAGCGATACCGTATATTTCTCCCGTATATTCGCCCATATCTATTGACTCGAAAAAGACTCTTTTGCCCTCCAGGTGCACGAAAGGCTCGATAGGGATTGCCTTATATTCTCCGGATTCTAAAATGTACAATCGCCGAAGGTAGAGAATGGACTTCAATCGCACGTAAACGGGCTTGTCTGTTTTTAATATTTTTGCCTGGCAGGCAAGTCTGTGGATATCATCATGTATATATTCATTTTCCGCTTCTGTCTTATCCGCGAGTGCTCCGGGAGCACACTCAACCTCGACCAGGCACTCACCACACTTCCCCTCGCCACCACATGAGCAATTTATGTCTATTCCTAACTCCTGCAAGTAGGAAAGTATGGTCCTTCCCTTAACGAGTTTGGCTTCTTTTCCGTACTCCGTGAAAATAATGCCCATGTTTTCTCAGTATTTATAATTTTAAAGCCTTTAGGCATATTATCTTAATTCTATGGAATACACAATAGCAATTCTTGACGCATTGCTTGACGTGAAAAAGAAGAAAATAGAAGCATTTTGTGAAGAGAGGTTGAGCAATGGAACGAACCCGTATAAAATCATTGACGAGATGACTCTTGGTCTAAGGGAAATCGGGAAAGGATATAGAGAGATATATTTTGACGCTGAACTGATGGTTTCAGGATGGAATGCGAAAAAAGCATTACAGATTCTTAAGCCACTGTTGCAAGAAGAGTTAAGGGTAAAAGTAAAGGTGCATAACAAAATAGGAACGGTCGTTATCGGCACGGTCAAAGGAGACGTGCACGACATAGGAAAGGAGATAGTCGATATAATGCTGTCTTCAGAGGGTTTCGAGGTCATTGACCTTGGAACAGACGTTGAAAAGGAAAAATATGCGGAAGCCGTCCGTGAAACCGGAGCTGATATTCTCGCAATGTCCGCATTACTGACAACCACAAGGGAATATATGGCGGAAGTCGTACAGTATTTCAGGGCAGAGGGTCTCAAAGCAAAGATACTGGTCGGTGGCGGTGCAGTCAGTGCGGAATACGCTGGAGAAATCGGTGCTGACGCCTATGGCAAAGATGCCGTTGATGCAGTCAGGAAGGTGAAGGAGCTTCTGAGTGAAACTTTTTAGAAAAAAGTTTTACTTTGGTAAAGCTTTCTTTTTCAAAGAAAGGTTTATACACGCCTCCAAAAATGCCCTAAACGGTGGCGAAGGCTTGTTCGGTCTCGACTTGAATTCAGGATGAAACTGCGTAGCGAGGAAAAAAGGATGTCCATCCGGAGAAATCTCCAATATCTCCATTCTCGTGCCACTTCTGTCGGTCCCCGAGAAAATCACCCCTTCTCTTTCTATCCATTCTATATACGCCGGATTTACCTCATACCGGTGTCTGTGCCTCTCCACTATCTTCTTTTTCCTATATATCCTCGCCGCTAACGTATCTCTTCTTACGAATACCTCATAATCTCCCAACCGCATTGTTCCACCCTTTTCGACCACTTCTTTTTGCTCTTCCAACAAGTCTATTACAGGATGTGGAGTTTCGCAAAGTTCAGAACTATTCGCATCCTTTAACCCTGCAACATTCCTCGCTGCTTCTATCACCGCTAATTGGAATCCGAAACAAAGTCCAAGAAATGGAATCTTATTCTCCCTCGCATATTCTATTGACTTTATTTTGCCTTCCGCACCGCGAACACCAAATCCTCCTGGAATTAGTATTCCATGAACGCCATCAAAAAACGACTCTGCCTCTTTTTCTTCTTCTAAGTCCTCCGCTTCTATCCATTTCGTCTCTACCTTACATCCTAACTCCGTAGCAGCATGCTTTATCGCTTCTTTTATGCTCAAATATGAGTCTTCTAACTCTGCATATTTCCCCACTATTGCTACACTTATAAGCTTATCTCCGTAAGACGATTTTCTCCTCCTCTCTACCATCCTATCCCATGCATGGTCTTTCTTTAACTGCTCTAACTGCAGCTTTTCCATTATATAAGTAGAAATGCCTTCTCGCTCAAGCAATAGCGGCACCTCGTATATATCCTCCGTATCCCGTGCACTGATCACGGCTTCCTTTCTCACGTTACAGAACATTGCTATTTTCTCTTTCACATCCTCTTTTAACGCTTCTTTGCCTCTGCATACGATTATATCAGGTTGAAGTCCTAATTCACGGAGTGCCTTCACAGAGTGCTGCGTAGGCTTCGTTTTTTGCTCGCGCAGCGTTGTGAAAGGCACTAAAGTAACGTGAACAAAAAGGAAGTCGTTCTCATGCTCCTCCAATTTCATCTGCCTGACTGCTTCCAAAAACGGCATGCTCTCTATATCGCCAACCGTGCCGCCTACTTCCACCAAGCATACGTCTGCACCACTTTTCTCCGCGACTCCTCTTATTCGTGCCTTTATCTCATTCGTCACATGCGGAATTATTTGCACCGTTTGTCCTAGATATTCACCTTTCCTTTCTCGCTCTATCACTGCGGAATAAACGACTCCAGTGGTTATATTATGCTCCCTCCCTAAATCTACATCCATGAACCTCTCGTAATGCCCCAAATCGAGGTCAACTTCTGCGCCATCCCCCAGAACATACACTTCTCCATGCTGATACGGATTCATCGTTCCAGCATCTATGTTTATGTAAGGGTCAATTTTTATTGGCACAATCTTGTATCCATGGTCTTTCAGTATTCTACCGATGGAAGCCATTGTGATGCCTTTTCCAAGTCCGCTCATCACGCCTCCGGTTACTACTATATATTTCATCCTCGGTCCTCATCATGGGTTTCTTTGATCAAACTTTCTTTTCCAAAGAAAGTTTGTTTGATAAAAATTTTCTTTCTAAAAGAAAAGTTTTAGTTATAGATTATAAACGACGATAAAAATAAAAATCATAGCGGCAATTAAACCAAAAACGAAGGGATGGAAAGAAAAGAAGACGGCGAAGATAAAAACCAAAAGTAAAGCCATTGCCACCGTTGATACTGCCAACCGTCTTAAAAGAGCCATTCTCTCAGGGGATACTGCAACCTCTCTCTCCACCATTTCCCATTTCTCCTCTCTTCCTTCTATTCCCTCTCCCTTCCTTCCTCTCTTTTCCTCTTCCTCTGTCTCTACTATTTCCACCGAAAAACTCTTCTTTGTCGCTCCATATCCAGTACTGATGAATATTTCTCCTGTGCCCAACTCAGCTGCCGCTCCCGCATAGCTCTTTGGCAGTTTTACAATCGCTGCTATCTTCTCCTTCTCTATTACATACACCTTATCCTGCAATATCATCACTTTATCCTTTATCTCATCGGCAAGCGAAAAATGCACATGCGTCGGCTCTCCATGATTAATTATAAACATCTCGAAACTTGTCTCTTCACCCGCTCTCAGCGGAATCCTCAATACCTCGTGCTCAAATTCTATTGAATTTAAACTCTTTCTACTCAGGTATATTCTTTGCTGTATCCTTTCCATCCCCCTGTCCCTAATCGCCTACGGCAACAATGAAAAAAGCAAAATGTAAATTGCAAATTTACCCAGACTCCTGTCTCAGCTCAGGTGGCAATAGATTAGGAATTCCTTCCTCTATTGGATACCGCTGGTCGCATTTCCCGCAATATAAACTTCCAACTACTACCTCTCCCTTTTCGTCCTCTTCTTCTATACTCAATTCCAAATCGCCCTTGCACATTGGGCAGGCGAGTATATCCATTAGCTCTTTTTTCGTTTCTTCTCTTACCTCCTATTTTAAAGAAAGATTAATTTAAATATCTCGCTACTTTATGTCTTCTCCAAAAAAGAAAGAATGAAGAAGAAAGGATTTACAGACCACCTGGAAATAATAGGCATAGACCATTTCCCAGAGGTAAAAGAGGGCGACGATTTAACGGATTTATTTTTTAAAGCTCTGGAGGAGAAAAGGGAGAAATTAGAAGATGGTGATGCAATAGTTTTCACTTCTAAGATAATATCGAAGAGCGAAGGCAGAGTCGTTGACCTCTCTGGTGTGAAGATAGGTTCAGATGCAGAACGGATTGCAAAAGAAACGGATAAAGACCCGAGGATTGTTCAACTTATTCTCAACGAAACAAAAGAGATAGTGAGAACGGAAAAGAATATTATCTTAGTGGAGACAAAGCATGGATTCGTATGTGCAAATGCAGGCGTTGATGAGTCAAACGTTGAGGAAGGAAAAGCGGTTTTGCTGCCTGAAGACCCACAGAGAAGTGCTTCTCGCCTTAAAAAAGAGATAGAAGAGAGAAGCGGGGAAGAGATTTCCGTTTTAATCTCCGATTCGTTTGGTAGAGCATTTAGAGACGGCGTAACCGGAATTTGTATAGGCGTTTCGGGCATCACCGCTCTGCTGGACAGGAGAGGGGAGGAGGACAGATTTGGAAAAATCGCAAGGATAACGAAAGAAGCGGTAGCGGATGAAATATGTGCGGCTGCGAACCTCGTGATCGGCGAATTTAAGGAGGGCATACCAATTGCAATCGTGCGTGGATTGAAGTTGAAAAGAAGCGAAGGCGACATAAAAGAGGTTTTGTTCAACCGCGAGGATGACCTTTTCCGGTAGGGAACAGGCAAATGGGGAATAGCCAATGGGGAATAGCCAATAGGGAATAGCCAATAGCCAAACTAAAAATAATAGTTTCTAGTTTCTTTGGTAAAGCTTTCTTTCTTAAAGAAAGGTTCATTTTAACTTGTTTTCTTCGCTGCCAGTTCAACAGCTCTTGCCACACTCGAACTCGGTCTTATCGTTGCTACCGGAATATCAACCACCTTTTCAACCGTGGAACTGACGATGGGTGCACACACAAGAGCAGATGCACCATCCCTTTCCGCTTTTATCGCCCCTATTATTGCTTCTTCGATGCTCGTAACTGAATATTCTTTGACGTCAAAGGTCTCTTTTCCAGTGTTTATTGTAGTTTTTTCCAACACCTCCAAACAGCCTCGAGAGCAAATCATGGCGATGAATTTTCTCTCCTTTTTTGCCCCAGCACTTTCTATTTCACTTATCGTATTTATTATCCTTCTGAAGGTGCGCAGGTTCGGGTCCCTCTCGCCGGAAAGGATTTTGTAAAGCGTGCTTGCCGGTATCCCGGACTTTTCGCTGAATTCTCCTATGCTAACGCCGAGTCTCTGTTTGATTGTTTTTGCCAATAATGCGGGTAGTTCTTTGTTATGCCTGAAGATTTCAGTTACTATATCATCAACGATGCTCATATCTTATAGTATAAAAGATTTCTCTTTATTTATACTTTTTGGTAGCTTACTATACAATAAGGTAATTTAATAGACAAAAATAGAAAAACTTAAATAGGGACATCACAAAAAAACATTTATGTATAAAAAAATGTTTGATTGTATAGATTTTGAGGATGAGAAAACAGAGGGAAAGATAAAATCACAAGGAATAAAATATGTTCTTATAGATTACACTCCGAGCACACACCCGGAAAAAGGGCTGCGGGTAGAAGACCTGAAGAAATTCAGGATACGTTGGCTACTTACAGACCCTCGCGTCTCTAATTTTTATTCTTGCGTTCAATGCGGTGCGTGCACTTCGATATGCACTGCTGCTTCAATAGATAAGAGATACAATCCAAGAAGATTAGTAGAGTGTCTTATCACAGGGAGAGATATAGTGGACTATCCCTTAGAAAAGTGCTTTTCTTGCCATGCTTGTAAATACGCTTGCAGAAAAGGTAATTGTGTAGCGGACATAGTTAAGTTTTTAAGGGAAAACGAGAGGGAGAGGTTTAAATGTCAGGAAGAGACACATTGCAATTCGCTTTACGAGAGAGGTTTGTGTGTGACAATTGATACTCATTCTCCAGATAAGTTTCCAGAATGGGGCTCTTCATGGGAAAAGATACACAATAATATGAAAAAGACCCGGTTGGAGTTAGGACTTGAAGGGCTGTATCGAGAAATACCTCAAAATTCGCTTGATGAGATAAGGGAAATTGTAGATAGAACGGAGTATAAAAAATTCAAAAAAGAAGGAGAAATTGAGGAAGTAAAGAAAAGGATTCCAGAGAATAAAATTTATTTGTTCCACAGTTGTATCGGTGACGCACACTATCCAGGCATTACCGCAAGTATAAAATACATTTTTGACAGGCTTGGCATTGACTATATGGACGACCCCAGACACTCAACATGTACTGGCTTTGCTTATTACGGTGATAAAATACCATTTTCCACAATGCTTGCGGTAAATGCAAGGAATTTCGCTCTGGCAGAAGAAGCAGGGTATCCAAATGTAGCGCCGGTCTGTCAAACAAGTTACGGTGTGCTTACGGAGTCAGCGAGTATTTTGAAGAGTGGAATAGGGAGGCAGGTAAATGAAGAAATATTGAGCAAAGTGAACAGGAAATACAAAGGTGAGGTCAATATAGCCCACGTTTCAGAAATACTATGGGCGCAAAGAGACAGGATAAAAGAGAAAATAAAGCATAGCAAGCATAGCCTTGCCGGTCTAAGAGTTGCTACGCACAATGGCTGCCATTATACGAAGATGTTCAGAAAATCGGCGATACCGAATTTATTGGATGAACTTGTTTCGGTTACTGGAGCAGAGCCTGTTGATTATGCGGAAAAGAGTTTATGCTGTGGTATGGGCTTTGGTCATACAATAGAGCAAGAACGAAGGTACCTTACGAGGGAAATTACCCAAAGAAAGCTTCTATCTGCGAAAGAGGCAGAAGCTGATATTGTTCTCGTAGCTTGTCCGGGGTGTCAGATGACACTGGATAGGAACCAGGAGCTCATTGAAAAAGAAAGCGGTGTGGAAATTGGACTGCCTGTTATAAATTACGCTCAGCTTATCGCCCTGGCAATGGGCGTGGATGCATACGAAGTGGCAGGGGTGCAATCGCATTCTGTTCCTCTTGAAGCGCTGTTAGAACGGGTTGAGGTATTATAAGCCCCACCTATGAAAAAATCTTCCCCATATTTTTCGACTGCCTCTGCATATTTAAGCTTTTCTATTTTTTCCCGATTTTTATTATTTAGGATCCAGTGATCACAGAATATCAAGTCAGAAGCATAGGAAAGGCAAGTAAAGGGGAGATACAATTCAAGAGGAAGCAATTTCAAGATGATGAAGCGAATATCTCATCTTTTTCCTCACTAAAAAGAGAAGCGAAATGGAAAGAAATGAAGAATGGAGCAGGTATTCCGGTAGAATGGATAAGAATTAAATAGCCTATTCCAGCTTTAACTTTAATACTCCTTCGTAGCTCAGGTACTTTTACAACATCGATAAAATCC